>DASXAN010000251.1:0-6358 GCA_036406755.1 Gemmataceae bacterium | reverse complement strand
ACGATGCACGAGCCGTCGATCCGCGTGCCGCTGGTGGTGCGCTACCCCGGGCTGACGCCGACGAACAAGCCACGGACGGTCGAGCGGATGGTGCTGCACGAGGACCTGGCCCCGAGCATCCTCGACCTGTGCGGGGCGCCGCCACTGCCCAACATCCACGGCCAATCCTGGCGGAAACTGGTGCAGGGGGACGAGTCCGGCTGGCGGACGGCGTGGCTTTACGAGTACAACTATGAGCGGCAGTTCCCGTACACGCCGAACATCCGCGGGGTGCGGACGGATGGGTGGAAGTACATCCGCTACCCGCACGGCGACGGCGGCCCGGACCGGCACCTGGCGGAGCTTTACAACATCAAGGACGATCCGGAGGAGAAACGGAACCTGATCCGCGACCCGCGGTACGCCGACAAGGTGAAGGAGATGCAAGCACTGTTGCGGCGGCAGATGGCCGCGACGGGACTGGTCAAGGACGAGATGCCGCTGGACGAGGGGCTCAAGCAGGAACTGCCGGATTTGAAGATTCGCTGATCGCCGCTTGCGGCCATGCGAGCAACGGCCCGCGTAGCCGCAAGCGGCACCGGAAAGGACGCCACCGATGCGCAAGGACGCGATCGTCTTCACCCTGTTGGTCGCGCTGTTTGCCGCTGCCCGCCTGTGGGGCCTCGCCGACTACTGCCTGGACTGCGATGAAATCTGGAGCCTCCGGTTCGCCCGCCAGGATTGGGGCGGGTTGCTGACCGCCGTCGCCGAGGACGTGTCGCACCCGCCGCTGTTCTACCTGCTGCTCAAGGCCTGGATCGCCGTCGGCGGTGAATCACTCGTCTGGCTGCGGCTGTTCCCGGCCGTGACGGCAATCGCCTGCGTCGTGCCGCTGCTGTTGTTCTGCCGGTCGCTGCGGCTGGGCTGGGCCGAGACGAACCTGGCCGTGGCGCTCTTGGCCGTCAACGGCTTTTTGATCTACTTCGCCCAGCAGCTGCGGATGTTCGACCTGTTGCAGTTCTTCGCCCTGTGCTCGCTGTGGCGGTTCGTGAAGTTCGTTGAAGCGCCGGCCGGCGACCGCCGCAACTGGGCGAGCCTGGCGCTGGTCAATGTCCTGCTCGTGTACTCGCACTACTGGGGCTGGGTGCTCGTCGGCACGGAGGGGCTGTACCTGCTGCTCTGCCGGCGGGACAAGGTACTACCGTTCGCGGTCGGCGTGCTGGTCGCGGTGGCGTGCTTCGTGCCGTGGGTGGTGGCCGTGGCGTGGGCGGCCCTGCACCGCGGGTCGGCGGTAGCGCAGATTCAGTGGATCGGCAAGCCGGGGTGGGCCGACCTGGTGCGCTTCTACGCCAAGCTGACCGGCGGGTTCCGCCTGCCGGGGACGACCGCGGTCGGGCTGGCGCTGTTCCTGGCGCCGGTGGTGCTCTGGGCTGGGAGGCTCGCGGCCGGGAGGGCGAGGCTCCTGCCGAGCCGCGAGCGCTTCGGCTCGGCAGGAGCCTCGCCCTCCCGGGCGGACGACCGCCAGACATTCACCCTGCTCGCCCTGGTCGCGGTGGTGCCCCCGGTCCTGACGTTCGCCGCCAGCCACGCGCTGCCGCAATCGGTTTGGGCCGAGCGACAGTTGACGTTCGTCGCCGGACCGTTTCTGATGTTGGTCGCGGCGGCCGTGTGGCGGTTGCCGCGGCCGGCGGCCCGGGTCGTGCCGGCGGCGTGTTGCACGTGGGCCGCGGCCGCGGGGCTGGCGGCCGTCGCCGCCCCGCCGAAGATCGCCTGGGACCGGCTCGCCGCCGACCTGGTCGAAGCCGAGCCGGCCGGGCCGGTGACGGTCTACGCGGCCGACGCCCACGTCGCCTGGTGCCTCGGGTTCTACCTGGACGAAGCGCACCAGACGCGGTTCACGGTCGTGACCGGGGCGGAGCCGGCCGGCGAGCGGTTCTGGGTCGCGTACCGCGAACCACAGACGGGGACCGAATCCCTCGACCGGCTGATCGCCCGCGGCTACCGGGCGGGGCCGGCACACCGGTCGGGGACGCAGTGGCAGACGGCCGCCGTCGTCCCGGTCCGGCGGGCGGCCGGCGGCGAAGAGGCGGAACACCCTCCCACGGAGACACGACCATGAGCGAACGTTCCCGAATCAGCCGCCGCCAACTGCTCGGCGGGGCCGCGGCCCTGGCCATTGTGCCCCGCGTCATTGGCGGGCGGCTAACTGCCGCCGAGCGGGCGGCCACACACGGCCGGGTCAAGCAGTCGGTCTGCTTCTGGTGCTTCAACTCCGCCGGCGAGAAGTGGGACGTGGACACCACCTGCCGCGTCGCCAAGGACCTCGGTTGCGTCTCCGTCGAGCTGGTCGATCCGGCCGAGTGGGGCACGCTCAAGAAGTACGGCCTGACCTGCGCCATCGCCATGAACGGCATCAGCGGCGTGCCGTTCGCCAAGGGGTACAACAACCCCCGCTACCACGACGAGGTGGTCGCCGGGGCGAAGAAGATGATCGACGCCAGTGCCGCCGGCGGCTGTCCGAACGTGATCGCCTTCACCGGCTACAAGTGGCACGACGCCGACGACCCGAAGAGTGGCGAAATCCCCCGCGACGAGGCGACGAAGAACTGCGTCACCGGGTTGAAGCAGGTGGCCGGGTACGCGGAGAAGAAGGGCGTGACGGTGTGCCTGGAGCACCTGAACACGCGGGACCACACCCACCCGATGAAGGGCCACCCCGGCTACCAGGGGGACGACCTCGACTGGGTCGCCGGGATCATTCGTCAGGTCGGTTCGCCGCGGGTGCGGCTGTTGTTCGACATCTACCACGTGCAGGTGATGCACGGCGACCTGATCCGGCGGATCGAGCAGACCAAGGACATCATCGGCCACGTCCACACCGCGGGCTGCCCCGGCCGGGGCGAGCTGGACGACCGGCAGGAGGTGAACTACCCGGCGGTGCTGCGGAAGCTGCTGGCGGTCGGGTACGCCGGGTACGTGGGGCAGGAGTTCATCCCGACGCGGGCGCCGCGGGACGGGCTGCGGGAGGCGGTCAAGTTGTGTGATGTGTGAACGGAAGCGACCTAACCCCCGGCCCCTTCCCTAAGAGGGAAGGGGAGAACTGTCAATAAGTACGACCGTAGCCGCCCGCCCCTGTCTTATTGGTTCCTCTCCCCCTTCCCTCTTAGGGAAGGGGGCCGGGGGGTTAGGTTCTTTTTTTGCATTCACCGCCCGTCCCGCGGGAACTGAATCCCCAGACCGCCTTCTCCCGGGGACCCCCGCCGTGTCCGACGGACCACTCGCCGCCCTGCTCCGGCACGCCCGCGCCGTCGCGGGCCGCTCGCCGGCCGACGCCGCCGACCGCCGGCTGCTCGCCGCCGTCGCCGCCGGCCGGGACGACGCCGCCTTCGCCGCCCTCCTCGACCGGTACGGCCCGCTCGTCTGGGCGGTCGTCCGCCGGCTGCTCGGCGGCGGCCCGGACGCCGAGGACGCCTTCCAGGCCACGTTTCTCGTCCTCGCCCGTTCGGCCGGATCGGTCCGCCATGCCGACCGGCTGGCCGGCTGGCTGGTCGGCGTCGCCCGCCGCGTCGCCCTGAAGGCCCGCCGGGCGGCGGCCGATCCCATCGACCCGGCGCGAGCAGATCAATTGACCGCCGCCGGCGACGACCCCGCGGACGCCGCCGCCCGGTCCGAGTTGCAACGGCTCGTGACCGAGGAGCTGGCCGGGCTGCCGGCCAAGTACCGGCAGCCGCTCGTGCTGTGCTACCTCCAGGGCCGGACGCACCGCCAGGCGGCGGCCGACCTCGGCTGGCCGGGAGGGTCGGTGTCGCGGCGGGTCGAGAAGGCATGCGCCCTGTTGCGGCAGCGGTTGGCCCGCCGCGGCGTGGCGGCGCCGGCCGCGGCCGTGGCGGCCATCCTGGCCGGTGACGCGGCCGCGGTGCCGCCGGCTCTCGCGGCGCGAGCGGTTCGTCTGGCCGGGCTGGTGGCCGCGGGAGAAGTCGTCACGGAATCGCCGGTGCTGCGGCTGGCGGACGGCGTGGCCGCCGCCGCGGCCGTGACCCGGTGGCAAGCGGGGCGGGCGGCGGCCACGGTCCTGCTCGCCCTCGGCACCGGCGTCGGCTTGCTCGCCCGGCCGGGGCCGCCGCCCGCCGGACCGGCTCAGCCCGACCTGCAGCCGCAAGCCGCCGCGGCCCAGGTGGAAACGCACGGCGACCCGCTGCCGGCCGGGGCCGTCGCCCGGCTCGGGTCGATGCGGCTCCGCGGCGGCGTCTACCTGACCAGCGTCGCCTTCGCCCCGGACGGCAAGTCGGTCGCCGCCGGCGGCAGCAGCGGCGCGGTTTACCTGTGGGATGCGGCCACCGGCCGGCTACGGCGGTCGTGGGACGACGGCCGCGGCGAGGTCGGGCCGTTCGGGCTGTGGGTCCACGTCCGCTTCTCCGGCGACGGCACCCGGCTGGCGGCGGCGAACGAACGGGGCCCGGCGGTGGTGCGGGACGTGGCCAGCGGCCGCGAAGTGTGCCGCGTCGGTGAGCCGCGCACCCAGGTGTTCCGTGTCTGGCTGTCGCCCGACGGGCGGACCGCCGCCTACACCCACGGCCAGAACAACACTATCGTCCTTGCCGACGCCGCGACGGGTCAGACCCTTCGCCGGCTCGACGGCCATACCGGGCACCCGCAGAAGTCCGACGTCGCCTTTACGCCCGACGGGTCGAAGGTGGTCGCGGTCGGCGAGGACACTGCGGCCGGCGTGTGGGACGTGGCGACCGGCCGGGAGCTGTGCCGGCTGTCCGGGGGCGGCACGTCGGTCGGCGTCGCCGCGGACGGGGCCACGGCCACCGTCGTGGACGCCGCGAAGAAGGCCGTGACCGTTTACGACCTGGCCACGGGGCGGGCGACGGCGTCGCGGCCCGTCCCGGACGCCGGCGAGAACGGCGTGTACCGCGTCTCGGCGGACGGCCGAACGGTCCTGATCGGCCAGTCGCGGCAGGTGCGGCTCGTGGACGTGGCCGGCGGCAAGGAAACCGCCATCCCCTGCGACGTGGACATCGTCTGGGCGCTGGCCCTGTCGCCCGACGGGCGAGCGCTGGCGGCGGCGCGGAACAGCATCCACGACGGCCGGCTGCGGCTCGTCCGCGTGCCGACGGGCGAGCCGGTCGTCCCGGCCGACGGGCACGGCGACGGCGTCCTGTACCTGGCGTTCAGCCCGGACGGCAAGCTGGTCGCCACCAGCGACTGGGCCGGCGTGACCCGGCTCTGGGACGCGGCCACCGGCCGGCCACTGCGGCAGTGGACGGGCGGCGGGCCGTTGCGGTTCACGCCGGACGGGCGCGAACTCGCCTCCGGCGGCGGGACGCGGCGAGCCTGGGATGTCACGACAGGCCGGCAGACGCACTCCGTCGCCGGGCCGTTCGGCACCTCCTGGGAGGCGGCGTTCGCCCCGGACGGTCGGACGTTCACCGGCCGTCGCAAGATCGGCGCCCCGCTGGGCCTGTGGGACCTGACGACTGGCCGGTCGGTCCGCGAGCTGGACGACTCGACCGAGTTCGGCACCGTCGCCTACTCGCCGGACGGCCGGCTCATCGCCCGCGGCGGGAATTCCGGCACGGTCCGCGTCTGGGACGCCGCCACCGGAAAAGTCCTCCGCGACCTGGCGGGCCACAAGGGCGTCGTCCAGGGGCTGGCGTTCTCCGCCGACGGCCGGCTGCTGGCCACCGGCGGGTTCGACCGGACGCTGCGGCTGTGGGACCTAACCACCGGCCGCGAGATTTGGAACCGCGACGGCGGGTTGGTCTCGGAGCTGGTCGCCATCTCGCCGGACGGCCGGTGGATCGCCGGCAGCGGCCAGCACAACCGCCGGGTCCAGCTCTACGAGGCCCGCACCGGGTCACCGCGGCGGCTCCTGATCGGCCACCAGGGGCCGGTCGACGGCCTGGCGTTTTCGACCGACGGCGGCCGGCTGGCCACAGGCAGCAGCGACGGCACCGCCCTGGTCTGGGACCTGTACGCCGGTTTCCGCGGCCCGCCCGGCGACCCGCTCGCCCCCGACCAACTCGCCGCCCTGTGGGGCCAGCTCGACGGGCCGGACGCCGCGGCCGCGTTCGCCGCGATGGGGCGGCTGGCCCGCCGGCCGGCCGACGCCGTCGCGCTGGTGCGGGAGCGGTTGCGGCCGGCGACGACCGCCCCGGCCGAGCGGACGACTCCGCTCATCCGCGACCTGGACGGGCCGCAGTTCGCCGGTCGGGAGGGGGCGACCCGCGAGCTGGAGGCGCTCGGCCCTGCGGCCGAGCGGGCACTACGAGACGCCGCGGCCGCCAACCCCGGGCCGGAGGCGCGGCGGCGGATCGACCGGCTGCTGGAACGGATCGAAGCCGGGCGGGTGCGGGAGGCGCGGGCGGTCGAG
>DASXAN010000250.1:0-10737 GCA_036406755.1 Gemmataceae bacterium | reverse complement strand
CCCCACCGCCGAAGAAACCGTGTGGCGGGGAACCGAAGGCGACCGCGCGGGCACTAAGAAAGAAGTCAGAATTCTCCGATGCCTGCTGGTGATGGGCCACTGCCGTGTCGCGCCGAGGCGAATGGCACTCTCGTGCGCTTTCCCGGGCGGTGGAGCGGGGTTCGTCCGAGCCCGAGCGCCAGCGAGGATTCTTCCCTCGCTGGCGCTCGGGCTCGGACGGACCCGCCACCCGCTACTCCGCCGCGAAACGCGCTCTCGCCTCCGCGGCGGCGCAAAAAAACACCCGCCCGCCGGTCGGCGGGCGGGTGCGTCTGGGCGGTGCCGGGTCAGGGGGTGTAGCCGGACAGGAACAGCCGCTGGACGAACTGGTTGAGGTCCAAGAGGTCCACGTCCCCGTCGCCCTCGAAGTCGAACCCCTGGTTGTAGTTCGGCTGCCCTTGCGTGGCAAACAGGGCCGGCACCAGCGGGTTGAGGTCCAACAGGTCCACGTCCCCGTCCCCGTCGATGTCGCCGAACAGGCGGTGCGTCGCCAGCGTGTAGTCGCCGCCGGGGGTGCCGTTGGCGTCCCCGTCCAGGGCCACCCCGCCCGCCCCCGTCACGGCGGCGGAATTGATGGTCAGCGTGTACTTGCCGTCGATGAGCGACCGGTCGACGCCGGCGGCCGTGTTCGACTCCGTGAACGCCCCGGAGAAGGTCAGCTTGACCACCGTCCGCCCCGAACCGTCGGTCGAGACGGTGGCCGTCAGCCCGACGTTCCCGGTCGCCCCGGTCGGCCCAGTCCGGGCCAGCTGGAAGGCGGCCGCCGCGTTGTCGTTGCCGCCGGTGAAATTGACGGCCGAGCTGAACGTCACGGTGATGCTGCGGACGCTCGACCGCTGGGCGGTGCCGGCGTCGACGACGGTCGACACCACCGTCGGGGCGGCACTCCCGCCCGGGACGGTCGCGTTGGCGGCGAACTCGGACGTGTTGCCGGACGGGTCGGTGGCCGTGGCGGAGATGACCTCGCCGCCGGCGGACGCCGCGGCCAGGACGACGTTGCTGAAGGTGGCGTTGCCGAACCCGTCGGTCGTCACCGTGGTCGAGCCGAGGAACCGCTGGCCCTCGCCGTTGCCGGACGGGTCGGCCCCGCCGCTGGCGTAGAAGTCCAGCGTCAGGACCGTATTGGCCGTGCTGTTGATGCTGCCCGAGACGGTGGTGGTCGCCCCGCCGGTGACCGCGGTCAGGAGCGGGAAGTTCTGGAGCCCGTTCGGCCCGGTGTCGCCGTCGAGGGTGTCGTTGGCGGTGACGCCGGCGGTGCCCAGGTCGATGCCCAGGCCGCCGTTGGCGAAGATGGAGTTGCCCCGGATGGAGGCGTTGGCGTTGTTGCCGGTCACGGCGATGCCGGCACCGGTGTTGCCGCTAATCGTGTTGCCGTCACCGGCCCCGGTCCCGCCGATCGTGACGAGGGCGTTGTTGGCCACACTGATGCCCGCGCCGCCGTTGGCCAATGCCGCGGAGTTCGCCGCGTTCCGGCCGATGATGTTGCCGGTGATGGTCAGCCCGCCGGCCGTGCGCAGGCCTGCCCCGAGCAGTGCGGCGCTCGGCGCGGACAGCAACTCGATGATCCCCCGGTCGGTGCTGGTGGCGTTCAGGTCGTTCCAGCCGCCGCCGCCGGTGATTTCGGCGTAATTCTCGGCGCCGGCGTTGTTGGGCTCGCCGCCGTTCCAGTTCATGTAGCCGACCAGCGGGCCGCCGACCGGGTACGGGGCCGGCGTGCCGTCGGTCCAGACCCAGCCCTCGCCCCGGTTGGGCGAGCCGCTGGTGTTGCCGAACTCCTGCCCGCCGTAGGCCGGGTCGTCGGTGAAGCCGATCCACCCGGTCCCCACGCCGAGAACGATCGCGTTCTCGGCGGCGCTGCCGATGCTCACGAGGTGGCCGCCGTTGGAGACGGCGAACTGCTCGGCGGCCGTCCACGTCGTGGCCGAGGGCGACTGCACATAATAGTGGCCGTTGGGCCCGACCACGGCCGTCGACGACACTGTGAGGCCGGCCCCGGTATTCCCGGAGATGACGTTGCCGCGGACGACGTCGCCCAAGGCCCCGCCCAGATCGAGGCCGGTCCCGTTGGGGACGGCGGCCGTGCCGGCGGCGTTGGTGCCGATGTAGTTGCCCTGGATCCGGTTCGGCGATGTCCCCCCGAGCGCCGCGAGGATCGCCGGGATGTTCGGGAGGGTCGTAAACTCGGCGATGCCGGGGTTCGTTTGGGTGCTCAGGTCATTCCAGCCCCCGCTGCCCTGGATCTCGGCATAGTTCTCGGCGCCGCCGGAGTTGTTGGGCTCGCCGGCGTTCCAGTTCATGTAGCCGACCAGCGGGCCGCCGACCGGGTACGGGGCCGGCGTGCCGTCGGTCCAGACCCAGCCCTCGCCCCGGTTGGGCGAGCCGCTGGTGTCGCCGAACTCCTGCCCGCCGTAGGCCGGGTCGTCGGTGAAGCCGATCCACCCGGCGCCCATGGTACCGGCGACGAAGGCGTTTTCGTCGGCGCTGCCGATGCTGGCGAGGTGGCCCCCGAAGGCAACGGCGAACTGCTCGGCTTGCACCCAGGTCGCGCTGACCGAGGACCGCAGGTAGTAGTGATTGTTGGCACCCGGCCCGGTGGTCCATTGCGCGAAGGTGAGGAGCGAACTCGCCCCGCCGCCGCGGACGCCGGCCGTCGTGTTGCCGCTAATGACGTTGCGCTCGGCGGCGTCGTTCGTGCCGTCGAGGTCGCTGCCGATCAACGCGCCGTTGGCACTGACGATGAAGACGCCGATGCCGTTGGCCGAGGCCGCGGTGCCGGCCGCGTTGGTGCCGATGTAGTTCCCCTGGATGACATCGTTCGCGCCGGCGACCAGGGCGGTGCCCCAGCGGTTGAGGACTAGGCCGCGGACCGTCGTGCGGGCGGCCGAGATTTCCAACCCGGTCGAACCCGCGGGGGCCAGGTTGCCGGCCAGCTCGACCAGCGGCGCCCCGGCGAATCCGGCCTGGGTGGTCCCGTCGATGAGCACCGGGTCGGTGATCGTCGGCAGCGGCGAGGCCGGCGAGATCGTCGCCGCCCCGGTGCCGACGAACGCGATCACGTTTTTGAATCCGACGCTGGCGTTGGAGTCGAGGATCGCCTGCCGCAGGCTGCCCGGGCCGCTGTCGCTAGTGTTGGTCACCACCGTCAGCACAAACTGGCCGATGATCCCGGCGGGGACCGCATTACCGCTGGTGTCGGTCACCTGGCCGGCCACGCTGCGGACGTAGTAGGTGCCGTTGTCCGCCCCGTCCCAGCTTCCGCCCGGCGGGTTGACCGTGTAGGTCGCCGTCCGCGGGGTGCCGTTGCCGGCGGGGCTGACGCTGACGCTGCTAATGGTGGCCGTGACCGGCGTCCCGTCCGGCCGGGTGAAGGTGAGGTCGTTGGTGTCGATGGTGGCGGCGTTGATCGCCGTGTCGTCGGTGTAAACCACCTGGACCTGGAACCCGGCCGCCGTGACGCTGCTGGCCGCGTCGGTCGGCGGGATGTTGGCGGCCGGCAGCAACGACTCGGACTCGACCGCCCCGATGTCCACCTGGCTGCCGGCGGTTCGCTGGAACCCCCGCTGGTCGATCCCCTGGACGACGGCGTTGAACCCGGCGTTGATGAGCGGGCTGCCGGCCCCGGGCAGGTGCGTCTGGGTCGGCCCGCCGTTGTTCTGGAGCGGGCCGAGGTTGAGGGCGGCCCCGAACGGCAGGTTGCCGCTGGAGCTGGGGTCGAGGTTGAACCCGCCCGAGTCGCCGATGGCGGAGTTGGTGGCGATGAGGGTGCCGGGGGTGTTGATGTCCTGGAAGAAGCCGCCGCTGGTGTTGCCGGAAACGATCGTCGACTGCAGGGTGATGGTGTCGTTGGCGTCGGTGGCGAAGATGCCGCCCGCCTGGGTGCTCTGGTTGCCGGTGATGGTGCAGTTCTGGATGGTCAGGGCGTTCCCGGGGCCGTACATCGTGATCCCGCCCCCCGGCATGTTGCCCGAGATCGTGCTGTTCTTGAGGACCCAGTTCACGGGCTTCGTCGGGGCTTGGCCCCAGAAGTACAGGCCGGCCCCCGACCCGGCGCACTGGTTCCCCGACACGGTCGAGTTGATCAGCGTGAACTGGCCGCTGTCCCCGGCGTACATCCCGCCGCCGTTGGCGCCCGACGAGTTGCCGCTGATGGTGGTGTTGATGACCGTCAGGTCCGAGTCGGCGCGGGTGTCGATGCCGCCGCCCGGGCCGGTGCTGCGGTTGCCGGTGATCACGAGCCCGTTGAGCACGACGTGCTCGGCCGCGGTGCTGATCCCGCCGCCGCCGGAGCCGTCGACGTCGCTCGTCCCGATGCCGTTGCTGACAGTCAGGCCGTTGAGTGTCACGCTGATCTGGTGTGCCCCCGCCCGCTGGATGGTGAAGATGCGGAACGACGCCGCCCCCGAGTTCCGGGTGACGGTCAGGTTGGCCGCCCCGGGGCCGTTGATGGTCGTGTCGTCGCCGACGTTCGGCAGCACGGTCAGCAGGCTGATCGTGCCGGTGACCCCGGTCGCGTCGATGACGTCGGCCCCGGGGGTGGCGTTGGCCTGGGTGAGGGCCGCGCGGAGGCTGCCGGCCCCGCTGTCGGCCGTGTTGCTGACGACGAACGTGGCCGGCACCGCCCGCTCTTCGAGTTGGTCCAGCCGCAACCGCGGGGCGCGGCGGTACCGGTCTGGCAGGCCGGCGGGGCGGAACGACCCGGACAGCCAACGACGCAGTTTGGAGAGGGCCATCGGCAGCTCCTTGGGCGGAGATGATAGTGAAGGGACGGAGTCACCGGCTCGGACGGACCATCGGGGGATCGAGTGCGGCGGCCCGGTCCGGCGGTGAACCAGAGTGTATGCGCGGGGCGGGCGGTCGGCCAACAAAAATTCAACCGGGCCACCTGCCTTGTGTCGAACCCCGGGTTTCCCGGGCTGATCCGGCCCGGCCCGGTGACGGGCCGGCGGGTCAGGGGGTGTAGCCGGAGAGGAACAGCCGCTGGACGAACTGGTTGAGGTCCAGCAGGTCGACGTCCCCGTCGCCCTCGAAGTCGAACGCCGGGTTGTAGTTCGGCTGGCCGACGACCCCGAACAGGGCCGGCACCAGCGGGTTCAGGTCCAACAGGTCCACGTCGCCGTCGCCGTCCACGTCGCCGAACAGGCGGTGCGTTGCCAGCGCGTAGTCCCCGCCGGGGATGCCGGCGTTATTCCCGTCCAGGGCCACCCCGCCCGGCCCGGCCACTGCGCTGCCGAAAACGGTCAGGCTGTAGATGCCGTCGATCAGCGACGGGTTGGCGCCGGCCGCCGTGTTCGACTCGGCGAACGTCCCGGAGAACGTCAGCGCCACCACGGTCTGGCCCAGGGCGTTGGTGGACACCGTCGGCGTCAGGGCGACGTTGCCGGTCGGCCCGGTCGGGCCGGTCCGGGTGAGGGTGAACGCGGCCGCGACGCCGTTCGGGAACGTGACCGGGCCGCCGAACGTGACCGTCAGCGACCGCACCACCGACCGCTGGGCCGACCCGTCGCCGACCGCCACCGCCTGCACGCCGTAGAGCTGCGGCACGCCGGTGTTGACCACCGTCTTGATGGCCATGTTGCTGACCAGGCCGGTGTCGTCGGTGACGGTGAACCGCACCCACCGCGGGGCGGTCAGCGGCGTCGGGCTGACGTTGGCGTACGTGACGGCCCGCATCACGGCCTGCACGGCGGCCGGGGTCGCCGCGGCGTTGAAGAACACCACCAGCATGTTCGGGCCGACGCCGACCGCCGTCGTGCCGACCGGCGTGCCGCCGTAGGTGACCGTGGTCCCGCTGAAGCCGACCTGGCCCGGGCCGGTGCCCTGGTTGGCGACGGCGACGCGGTCGGTGGTCGCCCCGTTGGACGCGAACTCGACGACCAGTTGGCCGCCGCCGAAGTTCGCCGAGTTGCTGTCGGTCAGCGTCGCCGCCGGCGCGATCGGCACCGGCAGGGCGCCGAAGTTGTATGCCAGGGCCGGGCCGGGCAGGGTGATCGCCGGCGCCCCGGCCGGGGCCGACCCGGTGACCGTGCCGCTGACGTTGAAGTGGAACGTCGGCGTGTCCGGGTCGTTGGTGTTGAACTGGACGGCCCCGAACTTCGCCCCGACGACGGACGTGTCCATCCGCAGGGTGAGTTGGGCCGACCCGCCGGCCGGGATGCTGGCCGGCAGCGCCACGAGCGAGAACCCCGGCGGCAGGATCGGGTTGGACAGGGTCAGGGTGGCCGCCCCGTGGTTGTTGACCGTGAACGTCTGCGTCGGGGCGGCCGTGCCCTGGGCCGGGGTGCCGAAGTCGTACGGCGTCGTCCGCCGGTCCAGCACGATCCCGCCGGCCGGGTCGGTGACGCGGATCGACGACACCGCCCCGCCGGCCGTGACCGAGAAGCTGTACCGCTTCTGCTCGACCCCGTTCACCTCCATCCCGACCTGCCACGTCCCCGGGCTGGACTGGAACTGCGACAGCGGCCGGGTGAAGTACCACCACCCGAACCGGTAGCTCTGGGACGCGGCCACGGTGTTGGTCGAAAACAGCGAGCCGTCCGGCCGGTAGTACTTCCAGACGATCGAGTCGCCCGGGTCCTGGCCGTAGGCGGTCGTCCAGAAGGACAGGGTGCCGGACTGGGTGGTACTGAACGACGAGATCGGCGACGGGTGCTCGCCGATGTCCGGGGACGGGTCGTAGTTGGTCACCCCGGCGTCGAACAGGAACGCCGGCACGTCCCCGCCGTAGGGCATCGGGTCGGTTTCGTAGGCGGCCGTGTCGTAACCCATCTCGACCTGGGCGTTGCGGTAGTACGGGGTGAAGTGGAGGTGGGCGGTGCTGCTGTTGCCGGAGCTGCCCATCAGGCCGATCACCTGCCCGGCCTTGACCACGTCCCCGACCTTGACCGTGATCGTGCCCCGGGCGAAGTGGTAGTACAGGGTGCTCCAGCCGTTGCCGTGGTCGATCCGGACGTGGTTGCCGTCGGACGTGGACCCGTTGGTGTTGCGGTCGAACTGGCCGTCGAGCACCTCGGTGACGACGCCGTCGGCGGCGGCGTAGATGGGCATGCCGGCGTCCATCCGGTCGAACCCCCACGGCTGGGCGTCGATGGCGTCGTGGCTGTCGTACTGGAACGGGCCGCCGCGGTAGTCGGCCGCGATCCCGGGCCGCGGGTCCACGTCGGCGTAGTTGTTGATCGCCCAGTCCTTGTTCAGCGTGCCGCTGATCGGCCGGAGGAACTTGCTCGGCAGGTCCGACGGGGGGACGGTGGTGATGGTGAACGTGATCGAGTTGTCCGTCTCGTTCGTCTCGGCGACGGCGTTGGCCCCGTCCACGGTGACGGTGACGGTGTGCGTGCCGGGGGCGGCGTACCAGCCGCCGCGGTACAACTCGTACCCGAGGTTGGTCCCGGCCGCCCCGGTCAGGGTGCCCGAGTCGGCCGGCACGCCGTCCACGGAGTAGCGGACGACGTACTGCTCGCCGCCGGCCAGGCCAGTCGTGGTCCAGTCGGCCCGGAGGAAGATCATCTGGCCGGTGACCGGGGCCGCCTCGGGGACGTTGTTGCCGTCCACGAGCTGGGCGGCGGTGATGTGCAGGTTGCCGGCCGGCGTGACCCGGTCTTCCAGGGGCAGCAGCCGCGGGCGGACGTAGATTGACGGTCGACGGCGCGGGGAGCGGGGCATGGGGGCGCGTCCGGGTGGGTGAGCGGTGCACGGCCGGCGTCGTCCCAGCATACTCGCCCGGCGGCTGCCGGCCACGGCAAATCTCTGTCAATTTCGACGGCCAAATCGTTCGGCAATTCACTGGACCCGTCCGCCGCCGGCTGGTACAGTACAGCCACTCTCTCAGACATCAGCGGTGCTCACGTGCGGCACCCGGACTCGGCCGGCGGCGGAGCCGGCCCCCGCGACGAAGGACCGTCGGCCCGCGCGCCGAGCCTGCCATGCCACTGTCGCTACCAGCCGCGCCGCCGTCTGATCGGCTCGCCCCGAACGGGCCGCCGCCGGAGTTGCGCCACAGCCTGGCCGACCACCTGGCCCACTTCGTCTGGGCGACCGACCCGGCCGGCCACACCCTCTACTGCAACCCGTTCTGGTACGAGTACACCGGGCTGACCGAGGCCCAGACCCTGCCGGACCGCTGGGCCGACGCCGTCCACCCGGACGACCTGCCGGGCATCTGGGCCGCCGCCGACAGCGGCCGGGCCGCCGCGGCGGCGTTCGAGTACGAGGCCCGGTTCCGCCGGGCCGACGGCGAGTACCGCTGGCACCTGGGCCGCGTCACCCCGGTCCGGGACGCGGCCGGGCACGTCGTCCGCTGGGTCGGGTCGGCCACGGACATCGAGGACCGCAAGCGGGCCGAGGCGGCCCTGCGGGACGCCGACCGCCGCAAGGACGAGTTCCTGGCCGTGCTCGGGCACGAACTCCGCGGGCCGCTCGCCCCCTTGCGGGGCGGGCTGGAGGTGCTCCAGCGGGCCGGCGGCGACCCGGCCGTGGCCGGGCTGGCCCTGGGCATGATGGGCCGGCAGCTGGCCCACCTCGTCCGGCTCGTGGACGACCTGCTCGACGTCAGCCGGATCAACCGCGGCAAGGTGCGGCTGCGGGCCGAGCCGCTGGACCTGCGGGCCGTCGTCGACCGGGCGGTGGAGACGGCCCGGCCACTGGTCGACGCCCGCGGCCACGACCTGGCCGTGGACCTGCCGGCCGACCCGCTGCCGATCACCGGCGACGACGCCCGGCTGACGCAGGTGGTCGTCAACCTGCTGCACAACGCCGCCAAGTACACCGAGCCGGGCGGGCACGTCAAACTCGCGGCGGAGCGGGACGGCGGCGACGTCGTGCTGACCGTCCGCGACACCGGCATCGGCATCCTGCCGCACGTGCTGCCGCGGGTGTTCGACCTGTTCGCCCAGGGGGACCGGGCGGCGGACCAGGCCCAGGGCGGGCTGGGGATCGGGCTGACCGTGGTCAAGTCGCTGGTGGAGCTGCACGGCGGCACGGTGGCGGCGGCCAGCGACGGCCCCGGCACCGGGGCGACGTTCACCATCCGCCTGCCGCTGGCCGAGGGCGGCGTGCCGGCCGCGGACTGCGGAACGAACGGCACCCATCCCCACACCCCCCGCCCGCCGCACCCGCTCAAGGTGCTGGTCGTGGACGACAACGTGGACGCCGCCCGCATGGCCGGCCTGCTGCTGAAGCTGTGGGGCCACGACGCCCGCACGGCCCACGACGGACCGGCCGCCCTGGCCGTGGCCGACACGTTCCGCCCGGACGTGGTGCTGCTGGACATCGGCCTGCCGGGGCTGAACGGCTACGAGGTGGCCGACCGGCTGCGGGCCGTGCCCGGGCTGGCCGGGGTGAGGCTGGTGGCCGTGACCGGCTACGGGCACGAGGAGGACCGGCGGCGGTCGGCGGCGGCCGGGTTCGCCGGCCACCTGGTCAAGCCGGTCGAGCCGGCGGCGCTGGAAGCCATCGTCGGCCGGCCGGCGGCGGCCGAGTCGGCCTGATCCGGGCCGCCGGCGGGGAGGGCGAGGCTCCTGCCGAGCCGCGAGCGCTCCCGGCTCGGCAGGAGCCTCGCCCTCCCGGGCACTGCCTCACGCCCAAAACAGCCGGCACGCCCAGCACACGTACCGCAGCGGCCAGTCGGCGGCGATCGCCCGCTGGAGCACGTCCGCCCGGGTCGACGCGGCCGGGGCCACCGCCGCCACCAGCTCCGCCCCGACCGCCTCCCGCACGCAGAACGCCAACAGCCGCGGCCGCAACGTCGGGTACTCCCACGGCCGGTTCTCGCGGACGAACTCCGCCACCAGCCGCGTCAGGTCGGCCGGGGCGTGCGGCACCGGCGGCGGCTCCGCCAGCCGCGCCTCGTACTGGCCGAGCAGGTTGCCGAAGAACGCCAGCGCGTGCGGGTTGCGGTCGGCGACCGCGTCCAGGTGCCGCAGCCAGGTCTGCGGGGCCGCCGCGATCTGCCCGAGCACGGCGGTCAGCCGCGGCCGGACCTCCTGGTACGGCCGCACCCACGACAGCGGCAACAGGTCCAACAGGTCCGCCGGCACCTCCCCGGCCTGCCGCAGCGCCCCCCACCCGGCCGACGCCGTCAGCAAAAACTCCAGCCGGTCGAACGCCTCCGCGCGGCGGACCGCCAGGTGCTCGAGCGCCCCGACCTCCCGCCGGCACTCGGCGAGCAGCTCGACGGTGGTGACGCCCGGCCCGCCGACCGCCCAGGCGAGGTGGTCGATCGCCGCCAGCACCAGCCGCAGCCACGACACCTCGTCCGTCGGCCGGACCCGCTGCCGGCCGAAGTCCAGGGTGGCGCGGACGACGTCCCACCGCCCGAGGCGGGCCGCGGCCGCGACCCGGGCGGCGGCGTACCCGGCCAGGTGGTCGGTCGGGGCGTTCACGGTCAGCAGCGCTTCGCCGGCGGCCAGGGCGACCGCCGGCCGTTCGTCGAGTTCCCGGCGGAACAGCTCGGCGGCCGGCCCGGCCAGCTCGGACAACCGGACGGCGTCGGCCAGCCAGGCGCACGGGTCGCGGCCGGGGTCGAGGTCCGGGTCCAGCGCGAGCAGCCAGTAGAGGCGCAAGGGGATGTCGGCCTGGTCGGGGCGGCGGCGGGCCAGGTCGGCCAGGGCGGCGTAGGCCCGGGCCTCGTGCCCGGCGGCGGCCAGCTCCCAAAGGGCGCTCGGGTCGTCCGCCGGATCAAACGCGCGGGGCGGAGAGACTGAG
>DASXAN010000249.1:0-3616 GCA_036406755.1 Gemmataceae bacterium | reverse complement strand
GCTCCGCGGACTCCGCGTCGCGGCGAACCGGGCCGGGTGGGGTGCGCCGATGCGGTTCTACGTGCTGGGCAACCCGACCAAGCCCGGCGTCCGCGAGGTGGCCGAGCGCCTCGTGCCGTGCCTGCGGGACGCCGGCGAGGTCGTGGTCTACGACCTGGAGATGTCGGCCGATCTGAGCCGCACGACCGCCGACCTGGCGTTCGTGCTCGGCGGTGACGGAGCCATTCTTCGGGCCGCCCGCCAGATGGGCTATCAGCAGGTCCCCGTCCTGGGCGTCAACCTGGGCAAGCTCGGCTTTCTCGCCGACCTGGGTGCCCATGAGGCCATGTCCTGCCTGCCGAAACTCGTCTGCTGCGACTACCGCATCACGTCGCACCTGATGTTTGAGTGCGTCGTCGAGGACGGGTCGTCGTCCGTCACATACCTCGGGCTGAACGAGATCGTCATCGAAACCGGGCCGCCGTTCCACATGGTCGAGTATGAGGTCTCCGTGGACGGCGAGCCGGCCCTGCACTGCGCCGGGGACGGGCTGATCCTGAGCACGCCCGTCGGCTCGACCGCCCACAACCTGGCCGCTGGCGGCCCGATCCTCGGGCAGGAGTTGCAGGCGTTCGTACTGACGCCCATCGCCCCGCACACGCTGACCACCCGCCCCCTGGTCGATTCCGCGGAAAGGGTGTACACCATCCGCCTGAGACAAGCCCGTGGGGCGTGGCTGGTGATCGACGGCCAGGACCAGTTGCCGCTGTCGTTGGACCACCGGGTGACGGTCCGGCGAGCCCCGGTCCAGTTCCGGCTGGTGAAGGTGCCGGGACACAGCTACTTCCACACCCTGCGGGACAAGCTCCGATGGGGGACGGCCCCCAACTACCGGGGCGAACCGGACGCCGCCACCGAGCGTAATAGCGGCTGAACAGACTCGACGCCCCCTCGCCGCGAGCCGACCATGACCTCGTCCGTCCTTGAGCTCTTCCTCTCGGGCCTCATCCTGGTGCTGATCCAGGTGCTGGCCGCTTTGCCGTGGCTGTACGTCGTCGATTCCGAGTCGTTCCGGTCATACGTCAAGCGGCTCGATGTGGTCGGCGGGTTCGTCGGCGGCCTGCTCGTCGCCGGGGCAATCGTCGGCTATCTGCTCAGCTACAACAACGACCCGAACCGGCTGGCCGACCTCGGCTGGTGGTACGGGACCGTGCTGCACCTGCAACTGTCGGTCGATTCAGTCATCCTGGCGCTGTGGGTGTTGCTGCTCGTCTGGCCCCGCGGCGGGACGGTCGCGCAGGCGACGCTCCGCGAGGGCTACCGCCAGCCGATGTTCTGGCTTCTGCTGCTGGCCGTCATCATCCTGATGTTCGGCTCGGCCATCATCCCGTACTTCACGTTCGGCGACGACTACAAGATGATGAAGCAGCTCGGCTTCGACATGATCATGCTCACGACCATGTTGTTCTGCGTGCTGCTGGCCAGCATGTCCGTGAGCGAGGAGATCGAGGGGCGGACGGCAGTCACCCTGATGAGCAAGCCGGTCACCCGCCGCCAATTCCTGCTCGGCAAGTTCTTCGGCATCCTCCTGGCCGGGTGGCTCATGACGATGTTCATGGCCGGGGCGTTCAACTGGGCGCTGTGGCTGCAACCGCAGCTGGACAGGCTGCCCAACGAGATCGGCGACCCGCTCACGACCCAGGTTCAGAACGCCGTCATCCCCTACATCCAGATGCTGGGCGTCGGGCCGACGGGCAAGGCGTTCTTCAAGGGCGTCGGCATCTGGCAGGGCGAGACGCTGGCAAACCTGCTCGGCCAGATCATGGGCTTCGGGCTGGTGATGGTCATGCTGGCCATCGCCGTGTCGCTGGCAACCCGCCTGAGCATGGTGGTCAACCTGGTCTGCTGCCTGGTGATCTTTTTCCTCGGCAACCTGTCGCAGGTGCTGGTGCAGGCAGCCCAGCAGCTTCAGGGCGGGGCGTTGGCCCTGGTCGGGTTCCTGGCGAGACTGTTCGACATCCTGCTGCCATCCTTGCAGTACGCCAGCACCAGCCAGGTGTACATCCGCGAGACGCCCCTGGAGGCCGGCGCGTTCGCCGCCTACGTCGGGTCGGTGTTCGGGTACTTCGCCGTTTACACGGTGATCGCCCTGTTGGTCGGGTTGATCCTGTTCGAAGATCGGGATTTGGCCTGATGTGCCCGATTTTCCGGCTGGCGGCCCTGCGGGACCTGGGCGGGCGGGGAAAACCGCAATTCCGGCGACCGGTGCGGGTCTGGTAGAGTGGGGCGGAGTCCGGGCCGCGGGACGGCCCGCCCGGACGAGCCGCCGACCACGCGAGGCCCGGCCGTGGAACACCGCACCGCGTTCACCCGTGCCCTGGACACCCTGGCCGGTCACCGCCTCACCCAGTGGTCCGCCGTGGCCGCCGGGGCGGTGGCCGCCCTGCTGACGACGGCGCTCTTGGGCGTCCTGGCCCTGTTCGTCGACCTGCTCATCGCCAAGGGCCACATCCCCGCCGAGCACGAGCTGGCCCCCGCCCAGCGGGCCGCGTTCACGGCCGCCCTGGCCGGTTTCTCCGGCGACCGGCGGGCGCACGCCCTGGAGGCGATCCGCCCGCCCGGCGATCAAGTTCCCGCCGCCGACGCCGCCTACGACCGGCTGCCCCAACCGGCTCGGGAGGAACTGTGGCGAGCCTACGTCTGGCACTGGCTCGACGGCCGGGTGAGCCCGGCGGCGGCCGAGACGTATTCCGCCCGCGCCCGGGCCACCGATCTGTGGCACGATGTCGGCGGGCTGGGCGTGCTCAGCCTGGTGGTCCGCACGCACGGCCTGCGGGTCAGCCCGGCGATCGGCTGGGTCGCCGGGTGGAACCCGTGGTCCTGGCGGCCGGACGACGCCCGGCCACCGAACTTCTGGTACCTGACCGGACTCTTGTTCCTGGCGATCGCGCTTGCCCTGGTCCGGGCCGTACTCATCAACGGCATGACCTATGCCGCCGCCGCGGCCGCGCTGACCGTCGCCGTTCGACTGCGGCGGGCGGTCTACCACCACGCCTACCGCCTCGGCACGCTGACCATCCGATCGAGCGGCCCGGGCGAGGCCGCGACACTGTTCACCCGGCACGTCGAGAACATCCAGGACGCCGTCCAGGCCCGGCTGACGTCGCAGACGTTCGGCCCACTGGAGGTGGTGTTCTTGTTGGCGTTCGCCCTGGCGATCCACTTCTGGCTCGGCCTGGCGTTCATCCTGGCGGCGCTGATCGTGTTGCTCTGGGGCGGGCAGATCGCGGCCAACCTCCGCCGGGCCGCCCGGGCCGCCGACCGCCGGGCCTCCGCCCGGATGGCGCTGCTGCAAGAGAGCCTGATGATGATGCGGCTGGTCAAGAGCAACGTCATGGAGTTGTTCAACCAGTCGCGGGTCGAGCGGCAGCTCACCGACTACGCCGCGGCCCGCCTCCGCCGGGCACGGGGCGAGGCCCTGTTCCGGCCGCTGCTGTGGTTCCTCGGCACCTTGTCCTGCGTGGTGCTCCTCTACGTCGCCGGGCTGATCGTGCTCAGCGCCGGCCTCGGGACGGCGAACGTCATCGTCCTGGCCGCCACGCTGGTCGCCGCGTATTGGCCACTGATGGCCTGGGTC
>DASXAN010000248.1:0-14544 GCA_036406755.1 Gemmataceae bacterium | reverse complement strand
GCTGGCCGGCAAGATGCACCGGCTCGGGATGGCCCAGATGGCCGAGACCGTCCTGAACCGGGCCCAGCGGCAGGCCGGGAACAAGACCGGCACCCTGGTCCGGCTGATGACCCAGTACCAGGGCCAGAACCAGACCGACCTGGCTGTGCAGATCGCCCGCCAGATCCTGCGCAAGGGCCCGTCGGTGCCCTCGTCCTCTTACCCGGGCCGCGGCTACGACGAGGGCGATTCCGCCCGCAACCAAGCGATCGGCGTGCTGGCCCGGTCTGGCCAGCTCAAGGAGATGATCGAGCGGGCCGAGGCGCAGCTCAAGGCGTCGCCCAGGTCCGCCCAGCTCCTCCAGGCGCTGATCGGCTACTACCAGGCGGCCGGCGACAAAGCCAAGCTCAAGGCCGCGGTCCTCAAGTCGGTCGAGCTGAAGCCGGACGACGGCAAGGTGCGATACCAGGCCGCCCAGCAGTTGCAGCAACTCGGCGACCGCGACGCGGCCCTGGAGCAGTACAAGGCGGCCATCAAGCTCGACCCGTCGCTGTTCGGCCAGAACTACTGGCAGGTCCAGGAGCTGTTCGCCCAGGCCAACAAGTACGAGGAGCTGGCCAAGCTGATCGACGAAATCGACCTGCGGAAGGTCGGGTACTACTACTCCGTCCTCGACCCGATCGGGTCGATGCTCCAGACCGACAAGACCAAGGACATCGGGCTGCGGCTGTTCAAGAAGGCGTGGGAGGCGTTCCCGCAGTACCGCGGGTACATGCTCGGCCGGCTGTACGGCGAGGACGTCTGGCGGCTGCCGGAGATCTACACGTTCGCCAGGCAGGCCGTCATCCCGCGGGAGGACTCGGAGATCGACCCGTGGCAGTCGGCCGACCAGATCATGTCCTACGGCCAGGAGGGGCGGGTGGACGGCGTGCTGACCCGCCTGTTGGCGATCGCCCGCAAGCAGGAGCGGCTGCCGGAGCTGCGGGACGAGGTGAGGGCCGCCCTGGCCAAGCGGCCGGACTGGGCCGCCGGCAAGGCCCTGCTGGCCGTCCTCGACATCCAGTCCGGGGAGAAGGAAGCCGGCAAACGGGAGTGGCGGGAGGTGTTCGACGACCCGAAAGCTGACGTGCCGCCCCTGGCCCGGTTCATCTTCTGCCAGGAACTCGAGTTCTACTCGGGCGTCGAGGACCTGGCCGTCAAGGCGCTGGAGGGCGGATTCGACGACCTCGTCAAGGACGGCAACTATGACTTCAGCTATAGCCCGGCCCGCCGGCTGATCTGGTGGTACGACCACCTCGGCCGCAAGGACGACGCCAAAAAGACTCTCCAACGGGTCGCCCGGATCGAGCCGACCGACCCGGGTTACGGCGGCGGCTACTGGCAGTACCGACTCGTCTCCGGCGGGATCACCGTCGCCCAGGAGATGGTCAAGGCCGGCGACCCGGTCGAGGCCGTCCGCGCCTACAACCGGCTGCTCGCCGACCGGGACACGCTCGACCAGGCCAACCAGTACTCCGGCGGCGAGCGGTTCGACCGGCAGGTCGAACAGGGGCTCAAGGCGGCGCTGAAGGCGCTCAAGCCGAGCGCCCTGCCGGCCGCGGTCGGCGGCCTGCTCACCCCGCGGGACGCGGGCGAATCGTCCGCCGGCGGCCAGGCCCTGGACCTGGTCGTCCTCGTGGAGTCGCGGGACCTGACGAAGATCACGCTGAACAGCGTGTTCGCCTCCGCGATCAAGTCGACCGAGAAGGCCCCGACGGTCCGGGCGGAGGCGCTGGCCAAGCTCGCCGATCTGGTGAAGAAACACCCGACCGACCTGTCGGTGCACACGGCGGCCGCCCTCGGGGCGCTGGCCGACGGCGACCCGACGCGCGTCCGAGAGGCGGTGGACCAACTGGTGAAGCTGGTCGAGGCGACGCCGCTGGAGCCGCTGCCGCCGGCCGGCAAGCCGAACGCCCGACAGCGGGTGGAGGCGATGCAGCAGGTGCCGCTGTGGCTGGTGGCCCGCGAGTGTCTGCGGGCCGACCGCGAGCCGTTCTGGGCCGCCGGCGAAGTGCTGGCAGCGCGGGCGGCGGCCGCCGCCAAGCGGCAGCAGGACCCGCTGTTCGCCCAGGCCGTCCTGCGGGAGTGGGGGCAGATCGACCTGGACCGGGGTGACCGGGCCAAGGCCGAGGCTCGCTTCGCCGAGCTGCTGGAGCTGGCACTGCCCAAGCCGAACCCGGCGAAGAAGGCTGCGGCCGCCCCGCCGCCGGCGGCACCTGTGCCCGCCCCGGCGGCAAAACCGGTTCCGGCCGCGCCGCCGTCTCGCCGCCGCCCGCCGGCCGTCCGCCGGCAGGCGGCGCCGCCGACCGCCACGTTCGTTCGCGCCGTGCCGCTCACGGCACCGTCGGCGACGCGCGCTACCGGCCCGGTGCTGACGACCGACCAGTTCCAGCGGGTCTACGAGGTGGCCCTGCTGGCGGCTGAGAAGAACCTGCCCGCCCTGTCCCTGAAGGCCGTCATGGAAGCGGTCCGCGGCGGACCGCCGGTCCCGACACCCAACGACCGACGGCGGGGCGGCGGCCGGCTCACGTCCCGGATGATCAACGGAATCCAGTACTACGTCGAGGACACCGGCGAAGTGCAAGTCGGCGTCGATCAGGCGCTGGTCACGCTGGTCCCGAAGTGGCGGGCGATCGGAGTGCCGCCGGCCGACATCTACGCCGTGCTGGCCGCCGCCGTCCTGCCGGACGCCCGCCCGGCCGAAGTGTTCCTGTACGCCGAGAGCCGTCCCCACGGCACGGTCTACACCCTGTCCGGCGGTGGCTACCTGACGCCGACGAGTGACGTGACCGATGACAGCGTCGAGGATCGCGGGCTGGGCAAGCTCCTGGCCGACGTGGCCGTGGAGGCCGGCAAGGCCGACGACCTGCGGGCGCGGGTCGAGGCCCGCGCCGGCCAGCCGCTCGGCGAGCTGTCGGCCAAGATCCTGCTCGCCACCCTGGCCCTGCGGGCCGGAGACGGTGCCCGCGCCATGGAACAGTTCACCGCCCTCGGCGAGCGGCTACGGAAGGACTCGCAGTCGGCGACCAACGAGCGGGTGGCGGCCGTCCTGCTGCCGGCGTTCGCCGAGGCGAAGTTCGCCGACCGGCTCGCACCCATCGTCGAAAAGGCGGCCGAGAACTTCGCCGCCGGCAACACCACGGCCCGGGCGGTGGACCTACGGTTCAAGCTGGCCGAGTACCACCTCGCCCGCCGGAACGAGGCGGCCGCCCGCGCTCAGTTCAAGGTGGTCGAGGGGTTCGGCGGGCGGGTCGGGCGGAACGAGTACAACGTCCACCTGCCGCTGGCCCGCCAGTACCTCAGGGCCGGCTGGGCGGAGGACGCCCTGCGCGAGCTGGGCCTGCACGCCGACCACGTCACCGCCGCCGGGGCCGACCCGCGGCAGCGGAACCGCCGGGCCGAGCCGACCCTGGACGAGCTGCCGCAGCTAGTCCGGCTGCTGCTGGACCTGCCGCCGGCCCGCCGGTACGACGTGCTGCGCGAGTGGTCGCTGCCGACGGCCGGGCGGAAGTCGGTGCGGTACTACGTCGGCCTGACGCCCAAGCACCTGCCGCCGCCGCGGTTCGTCAAGCTGCCGCTGATCCCGGTGAACCAAGTGGTCAGCACGATGGCGATGCTGGCGGAGGCGGCGAAGGAGTGCGGCAAGCTGGACGAGCTGACCGCCGCGGCCGACAAGCTGGCCGCTGAGAAGGTCGAGAACGGCGAGTTACTCCAAGCGCTTGTGTACGCGGCCGCCGGCCGCGGCAGACACGCCGAGCCGGTCGTGAAGGCGTTCGCCGAGGCGGCCCACAAGCGGCTGACGGACAAGCCGGAGCCGGTCGTCCGGTCGCGGTACAACTACGATGGCGAGAGCGGCCAGCCGGCCCCGTTCCACGCCAGCGAGTTCGTGTTCGCAACGCTGTGCCTGGCGGACCCCGACCTGGCCGGCTACGGCGAACGGCTCCTCGGCCCGATGGCGGCCCGCGTCAACGAGGGCCGGGGGTACTACCCGGGCCAGTCCGGGTCCGGGACCGACTACCTGGCCCTCATCCGGGCCGCCCGCGACCGGGCCGGGGCCATCCGGGCCGGCGCTCCGGACGCCCTGGCCGACGGCGTGCCGCCGCGGTGGGTCAACGCCTCCGCCCGGTCCACTTGGTTCGCCCAGGACGGCTACTTGGCCCAGGCCTGGAACGACCAGCCGTCGTACCTGCTCCCCGACACGCCCCTGGCCGGCACGTTCGAGTTCTCCGTCGAGACCTACCAGGGTGACGCCGCCGAGGGCCACGTCGGCTACGCCGGGGTGGTGTTCGCGCCGAACGCCCCGGGGCAGACAGTGGTGTGGCCGGTCGGCCGGAATGAAACGATCTACCGGCCGGCGGCCGGCGCCCGCGGCGGCGAGTTCAACCGCCTGACGGTGCAGGTGTCGCCGGGCAAGGTCCGGTGCCTGCTCAACGGCCAGCCGTTCTTCGAAGACACCGACCCGCCGCCGACCAGCCCGTGGGTGATGCTGGTCGGCGACCAGGGCCGCCGGCCGGTGTTCCGCAACTTCACCCTCTCCGGCAAGCCGGAGGTGCCGGCCGAGGTACGGCTGACGGCCGGCGACGCGCTGGACGGGTGGATGACGCACCTGTACGGCGGGTCGCTGCCGCAGAGGCTCACCGCGAAGGAGCGGGCCGACGGCGTGACCACCGACCGCTGGGGCAACCCGATCGAGGAGGAGCCGAAGGAGAAGGTCTACGACTGGCAGGCCAAGGGCGGCGAAATCCTCGGCCGCAAGCTCGACCGCCAAGGCGAGCGGCCGGTGCCGAGCAAGCTGGCCTACTTCCGCCCGCTGCGGCCCGGCGAGGCGGTGCGGTACGAGTTCTTCTACGAGCCGGGCCGGACGCACGTGCATCCGAGCCTTGGCCGGCTGGCGTTCCTGTTGGAGCCGGACGGCGTCAAGCTCCACTGGCTGACCGACAAGACGGCCGACGACTGGGCGGGGCTGGCGGCCGATAACGCCGTCGACGACCCGGCCGGCCGCCGCGGCGGAAAGCTGCCGCTCAAGGCCGGCGACTGGAACGCGGTCACGCTGACGAACACGGCCGGCGGCGTCTCCGTCGCGCTGAACGGCACGACCGTGTACGAGTCGGACCTGGACTCGTCGATCGAGCGGCTGTTCGGCCTGTTCCACTACCGCGACCGGACGGCCGTGCGGGTGCGCAACGTCGTGCTGACCGGCCCGTGGCCGAAGGCACTCGGCTCGCCAGACGAACTCGTCCTGACGACCAAGCCGCCGAGCCCGGCCGCCGCCCGGGCACGCCGCCAGCAACTCGGCGAGCGGTATTACGCCACCGAGGCCGGGGACGTAGTCGCCCGGGCGAAGCCGCTGCCGCCGGCGGAGCGGTACCGGGCGCTGGCCGCCTGGGTGCTGCCGACCGAGTTCCGCCCCGCGTTCCAACTCGCTGGGGTGGCGAAGCCCCTGGACGTGCTCGGCGTGGTCGACCGGGAGCCGCAGCCGCCGGGGCGGCGGGTCCTGCTCGGCAACCGGTTCGAGGCTCCGTGCCTGGAGTTGATCGCCGCCGCCAAGGACGCCGGCAGGCTGGACGAGCTGGCCGACCGTGTGGCCAAGGCCGGCCCGGCACCGGCCGACGAGCTGTTCCGGCGGTCCCGGCTGGCGCTACTGGCCGTCGTCCGGGCCGCCCAGGGCCGGGACGGCGAGGCGGCCGACCTGCTCGCGCAGCTGCGCACGGCCGCGGAGGCGCTGCGGCCGGACGCCCCCGGCCCGGAGCGGTGGCCCGACCTGATCGCCGTCCTCGGCACCCTGGGCCGACCGGCCCTGGCGACGCTAACCGCCGACCTGGCCGGGGCCATGAACGCGACCCTGGACCGGGCGCTGGGACAGAACGTGCCGGTCGAGGACCGCGAGTGGTGGATGCGGGCCTGTCGGGCGGCGCGGGCGCAGGTCCAGGTGCCGGCCCAGCCGAGCGGGTCACTCGCCCACTGGGATTCGGTGCCCGGGCTGACCGCGGCGTCCCGCGGCCAGGGCTGGGGCCGACCGTTCTGGCTGTACCGGGACGGGGCTGTGACCCACCACCCCGGCCACGCCGAGGACTACCTGATCCTCCGCACCCCGCTCCGCGGCGACTTCGAGGTCGCCTGCGAGCTGAAGGTGGCGGCCTGGCGGGACGCCTACGTCCGCTACGGGGCGCACGAGTTCGTCCTGAATTTCGACCGCAAGAAATACCGGCTGCACGACAACGTCCGCGGCAGCGGCCGGGACGTCACCATCTCCCCGCCGCTGCCCTTGGCCTCGGGCGGCAGCTACCAGTTCAAACTTGCCGTCCGGGACGGCTGGCTGCGGGCGTCCGTGGACGGCCGGGAGCTGGCCGCCGAGCGGATCGGGGCCTCCCCGGACCCGTGGCTGATGCTGCACTGTCCGTACAACCACACCGCCGAGGTGCGAAACCTGCGGATCACCGGCACACCCACCGTCCCGGGTTCGATCGACCTCCTCGCCGGGGACGACCTCGGCCTGTGGCGGCCGTACCTGGGCCAGATCAGCGGCGCCGAGATCCGCAACTACGGCGGCAGCTACGGCAGCGGCACCTGGGTCAAGCGCGGCGAGGAGTTGTATGCCTTCGGCAAGAAGCCGGACCCGCCGGAGGAGGGCAGGCCGGTCCTGCCGCGGTCGTTCCCGGAGTCAGCGATCTACTACCAACGGCCGATGTTGGAGGACGGGGCGGTCGAGTACGAGTTCTATTACGACCCGGACAGGGCGCTGGTCCACCCGATGTTCGACCGGCTGGTGTTCCTCCTTGAGCCCGAGGGGGTCAAACTCCACCGGCTGACGGACGGGCCGTACGACCACAGCGGGGTGCCGTTCGACAACGCCGCCGATGAGCCCGCCTGCCGCCGCGGCCCGTCCCGGTTGCCGCTGACGGCGAAGGCTTGGAACCGGGTGCAGCTGGCCGTCGCCGGCGACACCGTGAAGGTGGCCGTCAACGGCACGCCGGTGTACGAGCGGCCGATCGAGCCGACCAACCAGCGGCTGTTCGGCCTGTTCCACTACACCGACCGGACGGAGGTCCGGGTGCGGGCCATGACCTACGCCGGCGACTGGCCGAAGCAACTGCCGCCGGTCGAGCGGCTGTTCGAGGCCAAGGCGGACTAGCAAGGACCGGCGGCTACTTCGGTAGCCGCCACAGTCGCACCGTCGCGCGGGCGTCGGTGGACAGGGCCAGCCGGCCGTCGCGGGAGAACGCCACGCCCAGGGCGGCACCGCCGTGGCCGCCGAAGCTCTTCAACTCTCGGCCCGCTTCCAGGTCCCAGAGGCGGACGGTCTTATCCCCGAAGCCCGCCGTGAGCAGCCGCTTGCCGTCCGGCGAAAGCGCCGCGCCGTGGATGCCGCCCGGGTGCGCCATCCGGCGGACCTCTTTGCCGGTGCCGAGGTCCCAGACGATGGCGGCGCCGTCCATCGCCGCCGAGACTGCCGTCATCCCGTCGGGGCGGAAGTGGACCACCGTCACCTCGCGGGTGTGGCCCTTCAGTGTGGCCAGCTCTCGGCCGCCGTCCACGTCCCACAGCCGCGCCGGGAACCCGCTCTTGGGGCCAAAATGGCCGGAGAGGATGCGCCTCCCGTCGGCCGAGTAGTCCACGCTGTGGACCTGGTCGGCGATGCCGGGGAACTGCTTCAGCTCCTTGCCGGTGTCCAGGTCCCACAGCCGCAGCGTGCCGTCCAGGCCGCCGGAGACGAGGCGGTCCGCCCGCGGCGAGAATGCCACGGCGTAGACTCCGGCCCGGTGGCCGTGCAGCGTCTGCGTGACTCGGCGGGTCGCGGCGTCGCCGACGCGGACGATCGCGTCGTTCTGGTGGCCGGTGGCGAACCGCTTGCCGTCGGCCGATACGGCCAAGCCTGGGCGGGCGAACTGCAACTCCAGGTCTCGCCCGACCTCCCGGCCGTCGATCAGGTCCACGCTGATGACCGCCCCGCCGGTGACGAGGGCGTGCCGGCCGTCGGACAGGAACGCGACGCGGTTGAACCAGTACCCTTCCGGCCCGGTGCTAACGGAGAGGATTTCGCCGCGGCGGATGCAGTCGGCGACTTCTGCCGCCGCCTGACGTACCGCCGGAACCGGGTGCCCGTCGGCCGCGGCCTGCACTTTGGCGAGGGCGGGCTCGCCGAGCCGCTGGAGGTTGCGCCGCGCCTCGGCCCGCTTGGCCGCATCGGCGTGGCCCAACTTGTCGATCCACTCGTCGATCGGCGGCGGCGGCGCGGGTGCGGCCCACGCGAGCGGCATCGCGGCCCCGAGCGCCGCGGCGAGCAGCAACAGGGTTAGGGCGAATGGTTTCATCAATACTGGACCCGGGGTAGAGTCACTTCGGCGCCGGTGCTGGCCATCGCGCCGTCCTTGACCGTCCACGAATCGGGCGGACCCTGGGCCCAGCCGTCCAGCGTCTTGCCGTCGAAGATTGGCCTGGTCCGCTGGAGCATGGCATCGGGCAGGCTGCGCGGCCGCGCGTCGTCGGCCGAGAGGCCCGGATTCGCCGCGGCCCAGGCGAGCACCACGGCGACGGGCCAGAAGCGTTTCATCGATTCGCCTCCGAAATAGGGAACACGGCGGCGACCTTCGGCGGGTCAAGGACGGATCGGGACGGGCCGCTCGGCGGTCGCCGCAGAAATGCTCGACATCCGGACCTGATTCAACGCCGCCGGTCGACGGCCCGTGGCGTCCGGCGTCAAAGCCGATGGTGGGATTCGAACCCACAACCCCCGCTTTACGAAAAATCGCCAGGGCTGGCGCTCGCTCTCGCCGTAACTTCCTGAAAGATCAGTTCTTGCCGCGATGATAACCCCGCCTACCTTCGTTTGCAAGGAGGTGCGAGGCGTCTTGTGAAAGTGCCGACAAACTTCGTACTTACGGGAATCGGGTTTTCGATCCTCAGTAGCGAGAATCGGCCGGACGAGGTCTGGCTGGCTCCAAGGTGGCACCAAGAAAAGCCGCCTCCGAGGGTCGAACTCGGGACCTATGCTTTACGAAAGCATCGCTCTACCACTGAGCTAAGGCGGCCTGCCCTCGATTTTATCCGCTGCTGAGGCGAAGCCAAGTGTTGTCGACCATTCTTCGGTGAAGTGGTGACGAGCATACGGGCTGGGGAGATGCGGCGGGAGGTCGCGGCCGGTTGTCGCGTCCTTGACGAGTCTGGCGACTTCATCAATCGGCCGAATAATCCGTCCTATTGGAACGTGCGTTAGCGACCGGGTACGCCTGAGCCGTACTGCACCGGTTCATCGTGGCTGCCGTCGGTACTGCGGGGCCAAGCACCAGCTTACGCGCCGCCGTCACCAGTTCACGTCTGCGGTTTCCGGCAGTCGAGCGGTGACTGCCCCGAGCTCGTGCCGGACGGCGGCAGCCGTTCCCGCGGCACCGATCAGCCATGCGGCCCCGCCCCCGATGACCATGCCAAGTCCGGCCCAGCAGGCCGGCCAGGAACCGGTGAGAGCGCCCGCCAGCAGGCCGGCGGTCGCGACCGGGACGCCGACGGTGGCGGCCGAGACCCCGGCGATGAAGAGAATGCGATTCATGCGACAACCGTAGGCCGCGGTCGGAGCGATGTCAACCGGCCGGCGGCCCGCCCGGCGCACCACCCCGCGGTGCGGGCGGCAAGATTGTTGCACCCGGACCCCGCCGCCGACACGGTCAGTCGGCGATCCCGTAGCGGACGATGCAGAACAGGGCGGCGACGGCGTCCTTCACGCCGATCTTCTTGCCGTCGCTGTAGGACCGGCCGGCGTAGCGGATCGGCACCTCGCGGACGCGCCACGCCGGGGCGCGCCACCGGGCCACCTTGGCCGTCACCTCCGGCTCGAACCCGAACCGGTTACTCGTGAGATTCAGTCCGGCCAGCACCTCCCGGCGGAAGACCTTATAGCCCGTTTCCATGTCGGTGAGGTTGAGGCCCGTGAACAGGTTCGACAGTCGCGTCAGCAGGTCGTTCGCCGCCGAGTGCCAGAGGTGCGAAACGCGCCGCCGCTTGCCGAGGAACCGCGACCCGTAGACCACGTCGGCCTGGCCGCCGAGGATCGGCCCGAGCAGCCGCGGTAGTCGGCCGGGTCGTACTCCAGGTCGGCGTCCTGCACCAGCACCACGTCGCCGGTGGCGTGCTTGAACCCGACGCGGAGGGCGGCCCCCTTGCCCCGGTTGCGGGGCTGGTAGAAGGCCCGGACGCCGGGCCGGCCGGCCAATTCCCGCAACAGATCACGGGTGCCGTCGGTGCTGCCGTCGTCGACGACGACGATCTCCTTCGGGACCGGCACGGCCTCGACCCGCCGGACCACCTCGGCCAGCCACCGCCGCTCGTTGTAGACCGGGATGACGACCGACAGCTTGAGCCCGGCCGGCAGTGCGTCGGCGGGAACCGGCCGGCTCGGGGATTCGGTCATGGTCGGTCCGTCGTCCAACACCGGTCGCCTCCGCCGGTCAGTTGTTGGCCCGAAGCCGTCGTCGTCGGTGGATCACCAGCACGGCGGCGGCGGTCGCGCACCCGCCGCCGGCCACCCACCACCACCCCGTTCCGTGGCGGGGGTCGAACGTCGGCACGCCGCCGGCGATCTCCGCCGCCCGCACCCGGACCTGCGTCAGCCGCACGTCCACGGCCGTCTTCGACCCGCCCGGGTCGGCGAAGACCCGCACCTGGCGGACAGTGTCCGGGACGAACGGCACGCGACACAGCTCCCGCAGTTCCGCCGCCGGCCCGTCCGCCGCCAGGCAGACGACCGCCGCCTTCTCCCGCCGCAGCACCAGCCGCCCGGCCCGCGCTGCCGACGGGTGGTACGCCGTCTCGTACTTGGGGCCGCCGTCGCCCGGCAGGCCGCGGGTGACGACGTACCCGGGCGGCTGCTTCGGCGCCTGGCCGCGGGCCAGGGCGACCGACCCGCCGGCTCCCTGGGTGTCCACCGCGATACCGCAGGAGGCCCCGTACCCGGCCTGCGGCGGCGGCAGGTCGAGCAGCTCGTAGGCGGCCGACACCTCGAAGTCGCCGGCCAGGGCGAAGTACGAGTACAACCCCGTCTGGCCGACGCCCGCCGTGGCCGTCGGCAGCCAGATCCGCACCCCGCGGTTGTCGCGGACGACCGACCGGGTCGTCCGGTAGCCGTACCGGGCGAAGTGCGAGTCCAACAGCCGCGTGTCGGCGGCGCAGTCGAGCTCGGCAACCGGGTTGCCGCCGAACGCGGCCGGGGCGGCCAGCAGCAGGGCGGCGCTCACATAGGAAAGTCGGTTCACGGCGGCTGCACCGCCTCGCCGCCGTCGGGCGTCAGCAGGGCGGCCATGCTGGACATGTCGGCGTCGAACGGGATCGGCCGGACGCTGCCGTCGCCGTAGAGGAACGGCACCCCGGCCGGGTGGGCCGAGCCCCAGTTTTCGCGGAAGGCACCGTTCGACGTGCCCGGGGCGTCGCGGACCAGGCCGATCGCGCCGCGGGACGTGCCCTTCGACCCGCCCAGGAATACCGGCTCGTCCCAGTACCAGCTGCCGCCCTGGGCGACGGCGTCGTACGCCTTCTCGCCGGCCAAGATCGTGTTGGAAAGGCCGTCGGCGAACTTGGCCGCCGAGTAGCAGGTCGGGCGGTTGGCGAATGCCACGAGGTTGACGGCGTAGTCGGTCCGCCCGCCCCAGGCCCAGCCGCCACTCTTGTAGCGGCCGTAGTCGTCGGCCGACGGGACGGTCTTCGCCTCCGCCGCCCGCCGGGCCGGGCAGATGAACACGGACACCGTCGCGTCCCACGTCCGTTGCCGGAACAGGGCGTCCTGCTCGAGGTACGGCAGGACGGCGTACCCCCAGCTGCCGGTCTGGTCCTTAGGCGACAGCCGCGGGTCGCCGGCACCCCACTGGTACGCCTGGTTGGTCAGGTAGTCGAACGTCTCCGGGGTGAACGCCGGGCCGGACGCCGCCGGGATGGTCTGCTTGCCGTCCCAGCCGCCGTTGCTCGGGAAAACCTGGTGGGCGTCGTGGAGGTGCTGGAGAGCCATCCCGATCTGCTTGAGGTTATTGGCGCAGCGGACGCGGAGGGCAGACTCGCGGACCTTCTGCACCGCGGGGAGCAGCAGGCCGATCAGCACGCCGACGATGGCGATGACGACCAGCAGCTCGACCAGCGTGAACGCGGCGCGGCGGGGCGGGCGCATGGGTTCCCTCCGGGCGGTGCGGCGGGCCGGTCAACGGCTGGCCTCGACGCTGAGCCCCTTCTGTTGCAAACTTGCCGACGCGGCGGCGACGGCCACGCCGTTCCGGCCGGGCTGCGCGGCCGGGCTGTCAGCGCCCCCGCGGGCGGGCCGCGGGCCGAACGCCAGCACCAGCAGCCGGTCGAAGCCCCAGACGACGAGCAGCACTTTCACGCCCAACAGCGGGGCGCCGTACCGCTCGTAGTAACTCACCAGGGCGTACGGCAGCAGGTACAGGGCGTAGACGCCGAGGACCGCCCACTGGGCCGGGTGCAGCGGCCGGCGGCGGGCCGTCACGACCAGCAGCACGGCCGCCAGGAACGGCAGCGGGTGGACGAGCCGGCCCAGCCAGAAGGCGACCGGCCGGTCGGCCGCCTCGGTCCGCTCGAACGGCGTGTACCAGACGGTCGTGCCGGCGAGCCGGTGTGCGAGGTGGAACAGGAAGTCGGCCGGGTCGTTGGCCACGGCGGCCCAGAACTGCTCTCGCTTGCGGTCGACGAACGCCATCTCGCCGAGCGCCTTGTACTCTTGCCGCTCCCGACCGGCCGAGCCGTACGGGTGCGAATTGAACGTGGACCGCTGGATCAGGCCGTCCGGTTGCAGGCACTGCGACTGGTACAGCTCGTAGGCGGCGTTCGACTTCACCGGGATCAGCCGGCCGAAGACGGCGTAGTTGCGGACGGCCCACGGGGCCATGACCAGCCCGGCGGTCAGAACGGCCACGCCGAGCGCCGCCCGGCGCGACCGGCGGACGCCGATCGCCAGCGTGAGCAGCCCCCAAACGAAGCCAACGACCGGGCCGACCAGGGCGCCGAACCCGCCGACCAGGCCCCAGGCAGCGGCGCGCCGCCGCGTCGCCAGTGGCGTGCCCCAGATGAGCCCGGCGGCGACCAGGTTGAGGGCGAGCAGCACCAACCAGCAGTCGTGGGTGATCTGGAAGCAGAAGTGGAAGTCGTAGAACAGCGCTGCGACGAATACGGCCGCGGCGACCGCCGCCCCGCCGCGGCTACCTGTCTTGACGGCGGCGGCCACGACCAGCAGACCCGTCCCGATCAGGACGTAGACTTGGGCGAACACGACGGCGGCCATCACCGCGTCGCGGTTGCCGTCGAACGCCCACAGGAGCGCGGCCGTCACCACCGGCAGGACCGGCGCCATCCAGGCGGTCGGCCCGGTCGGCTCGCGGAACGGGTCGGCGAATCCGCGGCCGGCCACGAGCGCCTGGGCGATGCACAGGTACTCCGCCCCGAGGTGGCTGTTCATGTTCGCGTTGGCGTACGGCCTGAACGGCGGGAAGTAGCGGTAGTCGGTGCCGTTCTTGACCGCGAACGCCAGGTTGGCGTAGATCGCGCCGCCGAACGCCGCCGCGATGACGGCGAACACCGCCCACGCCGGGACGCCACGGGTCGCAGGCTTGGCGGCCGGCGGCGGCTCGGCCACGGGCCGAGCGCGGCGGCCGCGGCGGTCAACGATGATGAGGCCCGCGGCGACCGCCAGGAGGACCGCCCCGGCCGCGACGAGGAGGAGCCAGTGCGCACGGCCGCCGGCCGGCGGGGCGGCCGGCGGGGCCGGGAGCGCGCTGACCCGCGGGCTGGCGTCGTCGACGACTTCCATGCGGCCCGGCGCCGCCGCGGGGGTGCCGGCGGGCAGCCCGGCGGCGATGACGGTCAGGTCGGTCAGTCGGACATCGATGGCAACCGCCCGGTAGCCGGTGAACGCGAAGGCGCGGATGGAAACCGCGTCCTCGGGCACGATCTCCAGCGTGCGGATTTGCCGGAACGGCCCGTCCCCCTCGGCAACGGAATAGACCATCTGGCCGCCGGCACGGGCCAGCCGCAGCCGGCCGCGGGTCGCCGTCGCGCGGTAGTTGCGCACGTCGTACGCGTCCTTGCCGTCCGGGCCGCTGTCCACGCGGGTCGCCCCGTAGGTTTCGCCGAACGGGCCGACCACATCGAACGGGCGGGCGCCCTCCTCGCCGGGCGGCTTGCGGAGTCGGGTGATGCCGGCGGCCGTGGCCGCGGGGTTCTCGAAATTGACCCGCAGCTGCACGCCGACGCCGTTCTGCGGGGCCGGGTCGGGCAGGGCCAGCAGCTCGTACCCGAGCGTCGCCTCGAAGTCGCCGCGGAGGCGGATCGGCAGCTCGACGCCGACGTCGCGGCTCGGGTCACGCCGGCCGGCCGGAAGGGTGATCCGCAGGCCCCGGTCGTCTGCCTTCGCCAGCCGCGCCGCGTCCGGCCCGTACAAACGCAGGTTCCGCACAGCCGGTGCCCCGGCGCGGAAATCGACGGCGATGCGGTCGCCGGCGTGAGCGGGGGCGGCGACCAGGGCGGCCAGAAGTGCGAGTC
>DASXAN010000247.1:0-8719 GCA_036406755.1 Gemmataceae bacterium | reverse complement strand
CGTGGCGGCCCTTCGGATCGCCCCTTGGCCGCCAAGCGGGCGACGGAGGAGGCGACGGTCGCCGTCCGGGCGAACGTCCACGTCAGCAAGGACCGGGCCGCCTTCCCCCACCAGGAGGTGACCCTGGCCGCCGACCCGAAGACCCCCGGCCGCCTCCTGGCCGGCTCGATGATCAACTACGAGGAGGGGTCCCACCGGGCCCGGACCGTCGCGTACGCGTCCGACGACGGCGGCCGGACCTGGCGGCTGGCCCTCGACGCGAAGGGGCACGACTTCAGCGGCGACCCGGCGGCCGCCTTCGGGCCGGACGGGTCGGCCTACTTCGCCCGGTTGCGGGCGGACAAGTTCGAGCCGGGCCGCCCCGGCGGGTCGTCGTTCCTCGACCTGTTCCGGTCGGCCGACGGCGGGAAGACCTGGGCCCCGCCGGTGGCGCTCGAGGGGGACTACGACCGGCAGTACCTCGCGGTGGACTGCACCGGGGGCCGGTTCCACGGCCGGGTGTACTGCGACGCCGTGCTGGACGTCGAGACCCTGAACGGCGGCCCGGTGCCGGCCCTCGCGCTGCTGGCCTCCCGGGACGGCGGGCGGACCTACGGCCGGCCGGTCACCCGGTCGGTCGCCCCCCCGGCGGACCAGCTCATTACCTCGAATGCCGTGGTCCTCACCGACGGCACCGTGGTCGTGCTCTACCACCTCCCCTTCGGGGGCGTCCGGGCGGCCGTCCCCGAAGGGAAGCCGATCCCCAAGGAGGTGGAGGCCGACGTCCTGGGGGTGGTGGTCTCGACGGACGGCGGGGAAATGCTCACGCGGCCGCCGGGTAAGCCGGCCGCGGGCCGGGTCGCCTCCCTCAGCGCCACGGAGCGGGGCGGCGTCCCGGTCCTCGCGGCCGCCCCCGCCGGCGAGTTCAAGGACCGCCTGTACGCGGTCTGGGGGGATTGCGGGCCGGGCGACAAGCCCTACACGGTCCTGTTCGCCTGGTCGGGGGACAAGGGCGCAACCTGGTCCGCGCCCGTCGTTTTGAGCGAGCAACCGGGCGGGAAGGGCTACGACGCCTTCATGCCCTCGGTCGCGGTGAACAAGGTCGGGGTGGTCGGGGTTTCGTGGTACGACACCCGGCTGGTGAAGGGGGACGAGCCGTCCGCCGCGGAGCGGGGGTGGGACGTCCGGTTCCGGGCGTCGCTGGACGGAGGCCGGACGTGGCAGCCGAGCGTCCGGGTGACCGAGACGACGACCCTGTTCACCGAGCAGATGAAGCGGAAGGCCCCGAAGGACGAGCACCGATACTACCACTCGCCGGGGGAAACGGCCGGACTGGCGGCTGACGCCGACGGCGTTTTCTTCCCGCTCTGGATCGATAACCGGACCGGACTCCGCCAAGTATGGACGGCTGCAGTGACAGTCGATCCGAAGAAGTGAAGCACGGGTCGAAGACGCCGAACCCGGCGCTGCAGCCGACCGGGCCGGCGGAAGCTGATTCCCGGGGTGTCGCCGTTGCAGCCGGCCCGGCGGCTGAGCCGTGGCGTTCGGCGGAGGGCGTCCGGGTGGCGACGCCGCGTCGCCAAAGGCGAGTAGGACCGGCCCACCCCCTCGGAGCAGTGTTTTGGTCGAACATCCCTCAATCAGATCCGCTGACGCGCCGAACTTGCACGCGGTGGCAAGGAAGGCGACCTGGTGGCTACTTCGGGTTGGGATGTCGGTGCCGGTGATCTACTACGGCACCCAGGCCCTGGCCGCTCCGTTCTATCCCGGCTACAGCGTTCTGGGAAATACGGCGAGCGAACTGGGGTCGGACCGCTCGGAGTGTGCCGCCATCTTCAACGTCGGCATCATGGTCCAGGGGGTCGCCAGCGTTGCCGCCTCGCTTGGTTTCTTTTTCGCGCTCCGGCGGTTGCGGGTCAACCCGGCTCTCGCCGCACTCACCGCCGTCGCGTTGGCGGTCAACGGCGTCCAGCACATCTGGGCGGGATACTACCCGCTCCCCGACCCCAGGCATGGCGGACACCTGCCGTTTATCATCGCCATGACTCTCCTGCCGGTCCTCCTGACGGCGGCACTCTGGGGTCAAGTCGGCACTGGGCTCCGGATTTACTTCGTGGGCTCGCTCGTCCTGCTTGCGGCCGTACTCGCGCTGAGGAGCGGGCTGAGTGGCCTCGACAGGTACGAGTACCGTGGTTTGCTCCAACGCATGTTTACGCTGACCATCTTCCCTCCGATCGGTGTTGCGGCGTACGCGCTGGCGAGTCGCATTGGAAACGGGCCTGTCGTCGAGGTGAGCGAAAGCGGGACATCTGGCGAAAGCGGGACGTCTGGGATAAGGCAGGCCGAACAAGTCACTCCGGCAGACGCCGGCCGCGAGACGGGCTTCCCGCGCCGTCAAGGTTCTTGAAGCGGCCGGCACTGCTGAGTTTCGTCGTTCGGCGGCGGGAGGGTGAGGGTGTCGATCGCTCGGCACCGGCGCGGCTACCGGCGTGGGGTGATGCGAGCCGGACGGCGTCTGGTGTCCGGTTGCCGGCAGACCGTCCCCGCCGGTTCGCCGAGGATCCGATGGACCCAACTGTCGTCAAGCGGGCCAAACGGGCCTGGGCCGTCGCGTGGGCGTGCGTGACCGGCCTCGCCCTCGTCGGGTGGGGCGTGGAGGCCGCCGCGGCCGCCGCGGCGGCGTTCGCCGGGGCCAGCGTCCTGGCCGTCACCGCGTTCGTCCTATACCTGCTCCTAGGGGACGCGCCCGTCCTGTGGCGGGTGCTGCTGATCGCGGCGGTCCTCGTCGGGCTGATCGTCGAGGTCGGCGCCCTCGTCGCAGGAGTCGGGTGGCTGCTGCGCGGGGTGGCGGGGTAGGCCGTCGGCGTTGCCCTGGCTCGTGCCGGTTCGGGCGGCGGTCGTGGCGCGGATCGCCCACCCACGCCGAACCAGGCGCTGCACCTGACCGGCGGGGCGTGTAGGCTTTCTGGAGGTCATAGCTAGAAGTCATCTACACGCTGGAGAAGCACTAGGGAAAGGCCGAACCAGGCGCCGCGCCTGACCGCGGCGGCACTAGGTGATTTCAGAGGTGAAGTTCTCCCCGCCCCCGCGGCCACTGAGTTCGGTCGGTCGGCGGCAACCGAGGTGATGGCGATGCAAAAGGCGATTCGACTCCTCTCATCGATTGGCGTCGCGACCATCGCCGGCGGGTTCATCGCCGGGAGTTTCGCCCGCGATAACGCCGGCGGGGCCGATGACAAAAAGGGGCCACCCGAGACGGTTGAGCGAGCGACCGTCAGGGACGAGGTCCGAGGGGGCATCGCGTTTCGCCCCGAGAAACGGACGTGGATTCGGATCAGTGGCAGGGTCAAGGTGCTCGCCGGCCACACCCTCCTCTACGACGACGGGAGCGAGGTCCGTCTCGACGGGATGATGGAGGCTCCGGAGTTGGAACAGAAGGGGCTGATTGACGGCAGGTTCTACCCGTGCGGCAAGGACGCGGCCGAGTTCCTCCGGACGCTGATCGGCGACCGTAGCGTGACGTGCATCGTCCACCGGGATCACGTCGAAGGCAAGAAGATGCGTGGCGCGACCGCGTTCGTCGGCGAAACCTGTCTGAACATCGAACTGGTGCGCAACGGGTGGGCGATCTCGGATCACGAGGGAATGGACGGCTTTGAGATCCTGGCGCGCGAGACCAAGCGCGGCCTATGGCGGGGGACGTTCGTCGTCCCGGGTCGTTGGCGCACCGGCGACCGGCTGCCGGGTGAGTAGCGCGCCCCGCCGAACCAAGCGCTGCACCTGCCGGGGTCGCCTGTTTGGTTTCTGGGACTTCGAGCGCGCCTGATGCGGCCCCGGCCGGTGAACTTGGTAGTTCGGCGGCAGCAGCCGACTCGCCGAGGTGAGTCGCCAATCGCTGAAACTGCGTTGGCTTCAGGGTGCTGCCGACAACCCGAAGGAGTTGTGCGCTCACGGCGACGTTGAGTCTCGGCCTGACCCCGGCGTGGGCGCGCGAGGCAAAATCACTCTTGCGTCAAACCGTATGACGCGACGTTCTGCACACTGCCGATTCTGGTACGAGTAAGAAAGGAAACCCGACCATGCCGACCTACACCGCAATGCCGTCTCTCGACAAGTGGAAGACCGACAGCCGGCCGGCCGCGACGGCCAAGAGCTTCGGCGACGGCGAGCGCGACAAGGATATTATTCTCAAACGGATCGACACCCTCATCGAGGGCTATCACTCGACCACCGACGGTTGTGCCCAGGCCTACATGACGACGGACCTCTTTTTCACGATCGATTACTGGCTCAAGCTCGCCTCCCAGAAAAAGCCGGTGGTCAACTCGTCGCGCGAGCCGGCGGTCATGGCGCTGTACAAGTATGTCGTCGATTCGTTGTGCGCGTTGTTCGGCGGCGTCACCGTCAACGTGTTGCCCCGCGAGCTGGAGAAGACGTTCGGCCGCGAACTCGGCTATCACGGCGGGCACATCGACGCGATGCCGGGCGTGGCGACCTATCTGACGCGGGCCGAGGTCCACAAATACAAGTTGTTCTTCAAGGAGGGGAGGGCGTACCAGTATCAGTGGAATTCGAGGCGGTGGAAGGACAAGAAGCTGCAACCGGCCAACTCAAAACAGGTCGGCTGGAAATATCACTCGTCGATCAAGTCCAACATGTTCGACGACGGCTACGCCGGCTTCTGTTGCAGCATGGGCCGCGACCTCTACATGGCCCACCACATGGGCGGGTTCGACCGCGACAACTTCTTCCACTCGTCCTACCTGGGGGGCGACACGGTCCTGTGTACCGGCAGCATGGACATTGTCAACGGCAAGATCATCGGCATCAAGAACGACAGCGGCCATTATCGGCCGACGCTGGACCATATTGTCAACGTTCTGGAAACGCTGCAAATGTTCGGCGTCGAGCTCAACGTCATCAAGGTGAGCTGGTTCGACAAAACGAAAGGTGGTTATTCCTGGAACACGGGCGACGTCGTGCTGGCCGCCCGGGGGAATTACGACCGGCTACGGGCCGGGCAAGAAGAATTCATCGATCACTGGGACAAACGGCGTAAGAAGAAGAATTGACTTGCGTCGCCCGGCTACCCGGCTGAAGCTCCACTCCGTGCCGGGGTCTTGCGGCGGAAGCTCCATGACCCGGGCAACGAGGAGGTAAGCGCTGGCTGGGTCTTGCGGAGGGTGTGTCGGCCACACTTGTGCCGTGGATTCGTGCCGAGGATAATTCGGCCGAACAAATCGCCGCGGCAGACCGGGCGGCCAGTCGGGTTTTTCGAGGCGCGCAGTCCCTCCCGGCCGCCCGGCTGCTGATCTGGGTCAGTCGGCCTACACGGAGGCGGTCCATGAGATGCATTGCGATTTGCCTGGCGGGCCTCGTTTCCGCGCTCGCGGTCGGTTGTGGTTCGCCCGCGCCACCGCAACCTGACGCGGATCCCCCCAAGGAGCGCGCCGCGGCACTCGCCAAGCAGGTTCGTGAGGCAATGACCGAGCCGTCGATCATGCAATTGGATTTCGATGCGGGGCGCGCGGCGGCTTCCGGCGGCCTCCGCGGGATCAGGCAACGGGAGGCCGCAAGGCCGGTCGTGCGCCAGCTGGTCCGGTGTGGCAAAGTCGCCGAAGAACCGCTTTGGCGGCTCATTAATGACGCCGACGCGAGCGTTCGGCTCTCCTGCGTTATCCTCCTGGGAGAGGCTCGGACTGATGCGGGGGGAAAGCCGATCGAGTCCCGAACGCTCGTTGATCTGAACATCTCCCTCTTGGAGCGGGCTCTCACCAGCAAGGATGCCCAGGTGCGGTATTTCGCCAGCGCCCGTTTAGGGGATTTCGCGATCTGGTCCGACGAATGCTTGGAGCGGCTACGAAGCTCGCTGCCCAAGCTCCGCGAACTGCGCAACGACGGTGACAAGGAAGTGCGGTCCGTGGGGTGGATCGCCTGTAACGGCATCCTCGCGGAGTTATCGGCGCGAGCCAAAAAGCCCGCGGACCGCAAGGCGGCAGCCGACGAGTGGAAACAACTGCAACGGGAGAAGTGGTAGGGGCGTCCGGGCGGACCGGCGTCGATCCGGGCCGAACCAAGCGTTGCCACAGACGGCGGCCACGATTCCGTCTCGTCGTGACTTCACGGCTCTCAGCGCGGCCGCCGCTGCCGAACTCGGTCGGTCGGCCGGCCCGGGTCGAAACACGTGCCCGCCTTTTGCCCAATCCCCGCTTCCGGTTTCCGAATAGCCTGTAGAGCGGCGCGACAGTCGGGGTCAACTTGGCGGGGCGGCTCATGAAGGTGATCGCACCAAAGACCATGGGTCAGGTGGCCGGCACATGCTGCCGCCAGTCGCCGCTGCGGGGCCTCGCCGGCAGCCTGATCTTTTGCGCCATCCTCGTCGGATCAGTCCTTCTGTTGTGGCACCAGGGATTCCCCCGGTTTGTCTGGGGCTGGTGCGCGGTGCTGGCGGCCTTGCTCGTACCCTGGCTGCTCGCCGACGCGCTGAAGAAGTTTCGCCCGACGAACTGGCTGTTGCGGCTCGGTCCCGACGGCCTGTGGGTCAATCTCCGCTCCTATCAGAACGGCCGTTTACCCGAGGCCGCCACCGTCCTCCACCTCCCCTACCGGGAGATCGCCTCGGCCCGCCGCCACCTCGAGACGTGGTCCACGCCGTCCGAGCCGGCCAGCCTCGCGGGGACACACTGGAGGCAGGAGTCCCTCGAACTGTCCTTGGCGTCCGGCGAAACCCGGGAGATCGCCAGGGCCCTGGCGGACGAGCGGGGTCGTCGCGCCGCCGTCAAGGGGACGCACCAGGCGGTCACCGTGCCGGCCGCGGGCGTCGTCCGCATCGCCTGGCGGGGCGCCGGCGATGACGTCGTGCCGCCGCTGGCCCGCGTGCTCGACGAGTTGCGCCGGCGCATCCACGTGGGCGAGCCGACGCGCACGGATCGCGGCGACTGGTGCCGGCTGAGCGAGTCCGAGCTGGGCCAACTGGTCGCGCAGCTCGTCCGGTCGGGCGACGACCTCGAAGCCGCCCGATTGCTGCGCCGCCGCCGCGGCTACTCATCGACCGAGGCGCATAAGTTCGTGAAGGAACAGGCCGGCAGGGTTTGACGAGTCGGGCGGACCTCTGCCCCCGGAGCGCCGGCGCCCCGCGGGTCGGGGCGGAGCCGCCGAACAAAACGCTGCGGCAGACGGCGGCCCCGCCGCGGGTTTCCCGGGGTTCACCGTCGCACGGCGCGGCCGCGGCTGCCGAGCTGGGTCGATCGGCGAGGGAGGGCGGTTGCCACCGACCGGCGGCGGAACTCAAAGACTGGTCTGACGTCAAGGAGGCGCCATGACGGTCAAGCGCATGGACAACGTCGGCATCGTGGTCGAAGATATGGACGCCGCCATTGAGTTCTTCACCGAACTGGGCCTCGAGTTCGAGGGGCGTGCCCCGATCGAGGGGGACTGGGCGGATGGCGTCACCGGGTTGCGCGGCATGCGCGTCGAGATCGCCATGATGCGGACGCCGGACGGTCACGGCCGGCTCGAGCTGTCCCGATTCCTCGCGCCGCCGGTGGCCGCCGATCACCGCCGCGCCCCGGTGAACGCCCTCGGTTACCTCCGCGTCATGTTCGCCGTGGAGGACCTCGACGACACGCTCGCCCGCCTCGGCAAACGCGGCGCGGAGGTCGTCGGCCGAGTGGTCCAGTACGAAGACGTGTATCGGCTCTGCTACATCCGCGGGCCGGAAGGAATCCTCATAGGGCTCGCGCAGGAGCTCGGGCAGCAGGCTTCCCGCTGACCAAAAGGCACGCCAAACCATCCGCTGCAGCAGACCGCGGGGGCAGATAACGGTTCTGGGATTCAGAGCTCACCGAGCCCCCGCGGCTGCTGAGCTGGGTCGTTCGGCCGCATCCGGGGATGGGATGGCTGCTGAACGACGGCCGCATTGGACCGCCTTTGTAGCGAAGGGCTCGGGGAGCCTCCGGCGCTGGGACTCGGTCGAAGAAGTGACGGATTCACAGGCATGAAACAGCATCACGGTCAACCGGCGGGGAACAGGACATGAGCGGCGCGAGCAGTCACGATGAACGGATTGCGAAAATGACGTTCGCGTCCGTGTATCCGCACTATCTTGCGAAGGCCGAGAAGAAGGGCCGGACCAAGGAGGAACTCCATCAGGTCATCGAGTGGCTGACGGGTTACGGTGAAAGCACGCTGAAACGACTCATCAAAGAGAACGTGACTTTTGAGCAGTTCTTCCGGGACGCGTCCTTGAACCCGAATGCCCGGTTCATCACTGGCGTGATTTGTGGCTATCGCGTGGAAGAGATCGAGAACCCGTTGACGCGACAGGCTAGATATCTGGACAAGCTGGTGGACGAGCTGGCGAAGGGGCGGCCGATGGAGAAGATACTGCGGACCGGGTGATTTTCGGCGACCCGGGGGAAGCGCTGGGTGCATCGATGGGCTGGATCAGCGGCGTGCCGGCCCGCCACCTGGTTCCCGAGGTCAACGCCTCATCCGCTGCATGCGGTTGACCCGGCCGCCGGGCATCGCCTCAACGACCCCGGTAGGGTAACATGTGAGGCGCTGCACCGGACCCGGCGGCACGTAGCGGTTCCGAGACTTCGTGGCTCACCGAGTGCCGCCGGGCAGGTGAGCGTGGTCGTTCGGCCCCTGCGGAGGTAACGAGTGGCATGGCGTCCAAGCTGCCGAGCGACGATCGACCTCGCCCACGACGTCGGAAGCCTGCCCGCCGTCCGCGCCC
>DASXAN010000246.1:0-1639 GCA_036406755.1 Gemmataceae bacterium | reverse complement strand
GGCCGGTCCGTGGACGGCCGGTCGCTGGGCGGCTGGGTGCGGTCGTTCCGGTTCGGCTCACCCGGCCGCGTCGCCGGCGGGTTTGTGTTCGGCGGCGGCTGCGTCCGGTCCGTCCGGTTCGGGTTCTCCGTGTTCGGCCGCTGGTTCGCCGGCGGCTGCGTGCGGTCATCGCGGCGGTCGCCGCGGTTGTCCCGGCGGTCGTCGCGGCGGTCGGTGCCGCGGTCCATCGGCCGGCGGTCGCCCTCCCGCACGTCGCCGCGGTAGCCGCTCGACCTCACCCCGAAGACCGTGTTCACCCGCGAGATGTACGACTGGTCGTGCACCGGCCAGTTGCCCCCGGTGAACGTCGGGATCTGCGTGAACTTCTCCCGCGTCACGTTCACGTGCACGACGCGCTGGGCCGGGTCCACCCGGACCACCTGGTACGGCACGAGGACGAACTTGTTGTCGTAGTCCACGACGACGTACTCGATGCACCCGCCGTCGCTGAGGACGAAGTCGGCGATCCTGCCGACCGACGCCCCACCCTCGACGAGGACGTTCGAGTGCAGGACCACGCTGGCCTTGCGGACCTCGGTGGTGCTGGTCGTCGTGGTCGTCGTTTGGCGGACTTCGGTCTGGGCGTTGGCCGTTCCGGCCAGCGCCGCGGCGGCCAGCCCGGCCGCCAGGAGCCTGATGCGTAGAGCCATAACCTGTACCTCGAATGGTGCGAGCGCCGGGGAGAGGCTCCGGGCCGTCCCCGGCACACGGGTCCGGTGCGAACCGTCATGCGTTCGCGGCGACACGGCGCCGGAGACACCGGGGCCGTAGTGTCCTCAAGTTGCAAGGGGCGTGCCGCGCGACGGGGGGAAATGGCGAACGACTATCGGATTTGACAGAACGGTGGGGTGATGGGCGGAAACTACCCGCGGCCGACAGGGGGTTATTCTTCTTCGTCCTGCGCTGATCGCTCGGTCGTGCCGTTGTCGGCCGGCTCCCAGAAGAGCAGGACGTTGCGGCCGTACTTCCGCGCCTCCCACCGCCCGGCATCGGGCAGCGCGGCCGGGTCGAACGTGTCCTCGACTTGCACCGTTAGCACCGACCCGGCCGGCAGTTTCGCCTGCACGCCCTCGATCAGCCGGCGGAAGTCGGCCGGCCGCTGCTCCAGGTCCGGGAACGGCGGGCTGACGAAGACGTTGACCGGCTCGCCCGGCGGCCGCCACCGCTCCGCCCAGCGGTAGACGTCGGTGCGGAACAGGTGCCCGTCCCGGGCCAGGCCGAACTGCCGCAGGTGGGCCTCGATGTCGTTGCCGAGGCGGTGGTCGCGTTCGACGAACGTGGTCGCGGCGGCCCCGCGGGACAGGGCCTCCAGGCCGACGACGCCGGTGCCGGCGAAGACGTCCACGAACGGCCGGCCGGGGATGGCGTTGCCGAGGATGCTGAAGAACGCCTCACGCACCCGCTGCGGCGTCGGCCGCAGGCCGGGGTGGACGACCACGGTCAGCTTGCGGCCGCGGAGGCTGCCGGCGACGATGCGGATCTGCGTCTTACTCATAGGAGGAATTGGCCACAGATGAACACAGATGAACACAGATAAGAAAAAGGTTTTCTTCTTTCTTCTTATCTGTGTTCATCTGTATTCATCTGTGGCTAAATACTT
>DASXAN010000245.1:0-2676 GCA_036406755.1 Gemmataceae bacterium | reverse complement strand
CCCGGCCGGATCAGTTTGACTGCCACGGGCCGCCTGACCGGCTCGGTCTGCTGGGCCATCCAGACCGCGCCCATGCCGCCCTCGCCGATGGGCTCCAGCAGCCTGTCCCGGCCGCCCAGCACCAGGCCGGGCCGCACCGGGCCGGCGGGCCCGGCCGCCGACGCCGCCGGGTGCTGCAGGAACGTCCCGGCCCGGTCGAACGCGGCCAGCAGGGCGTCCACCCGCTGGCGCAGGGCCGGGTCCCCGGCACAGGCCCGGTCGAGGTAGGCGGCCCGCTCGGCGAGGTCGCCGATCGGCAGCGCGGCAATGAACAGCTCGCCCTCGGTCATGACAGCGCCCTTCGTCACGTGCTTCGGGATTCCATGCGAGATCGGGGGCCGGCGGGCGCAAGGAATCCGGGAAAAAAACTGGCGGCCGCGGGGACGTCAGCGGCCGTCGCGGTCGAGTTTCTCGAACAGCCAGGCGCGGGCGTAGGCCCAGAGCAGGTCGGCCGACCGCGGCGAGACGCCAAGGATCTGGGCCACCTCGTCGCCGGTGAACCCGGCGAAGAAGCGGAGCTTGACCAGCTCGGCCGCCCGCGGGTTGGCGGCGGCGAGCTGGTCCAGGACGTCGTCGAGGGCGACGAGGTCCGGGCCGTCCGCCCAACCGGTGGCGGCCGCCTCGTCCAGCGGGATGCGGGCGCGGCCGCCGCCGTGCCTGGCGGCCCGCTTGCGGCGGGCTTGGTCCACGAGGATGCGGCGCATGGCCTCGGCGGCGGCGGCGAAGAAGTGCCCGCGGCCGTCCCACCGGGCCGCGTCGGCCGGCCCGACCAGCCGCAGGTACGCCTCGTGGACGAGCGCGGTCGGCTGGAGCGTGTGTCCGTCGGGCTCGGCGGCCAGCCGGGCGGCCGCGAGCTTGCGGAGCTCGTCGTATACGAGCGGGAGCAGCTGCCCGGCGGCGGCTTGGTCGCCGGCCCGGGCCGAGGCGAGGAGCTGGGTGACGTCGGCCATGCCGTCGAGGATACCGCGGCCGGCGGCCGACGCAAGAGTCTGACGGACCCGTTAACCGCGAGGGGCCGCCGGCCGCCCTGGGCGGCGGGGCCGGCGTCAGCTCGGCTTCGGCAGCTGCCCGATGTACCGCTCAACGCCGGACAGGAACATCTGAATGGCGATCGCCACTAGCAGCATCCCCATGAGCCGCTCCGACGCGATCAGCCCCCGCGGCCCGAGGTAGGCCCGCAGCCGGCTGCCGAGGATCAGGATCGCGGCCGTCGCCGCCCACGCCAGCGTCAAGGCCGTCAGCCACGTCGCCCACCGGCCCGGCTCCTTGCTCATCAGGAGCAGCTCCGTCGCCAGCACCGACGGGCCGGCCACGTAGGGGATCGCCAGCGGCACGATGAACGGCTCGCCGTCAACACCCTCGTGCATCGACCGCTCGGGGGACGGGAACACCATCCGTAGCGCGATCAGGAACAGAATGACCCCACCGGCGATCGTCAGGGCCGGCTCCGAGATGCCGAGGAGCCCGATGAGCGGCCTGCCCAGGAACAGGAATGCGACCATCACACCATAGGCGATCAACAGTTCACGGAAGACTACCCGGCCGTGCCGAACGGGGTCCACCGGTTTCATGGAGGTCAGGAAAAACGGGATGTTGCCCAGCGGGTCCATCACCAGGAACAACAGCAGCGTCGCGGATTCGAGCGTCACGGCGTCTCCTTCCGTGGAGGTTTATGGGGCCGGCCGGGCGGCCGCCACGGCTGCCGGTACAGGGATTGCAGCGCTTCCGCCGATTCAGGTCCCGGCCCCCACAGAGGATTGTCCCATGCAGCGACGCGACTTCCTGAAGGCGGCGGCCGTCGGCGGCGCCGGCCTGGCCGCCGGTGCGGCCCCGGGGTTCGCCCGGCGGGCCGACACCGAGCCGACCGGCCCGATTCCCCTCGGCCCGCCGCCGGAAACTGTCCGCAATGGCATGCGTTACCGCCATCTCGGCCGGACCGGCGTCGAGGTGTCCGCCATCGGCCTGGGCGGTTTCCACGTCGGCAACCAGAAGGACGAGCAGGAGAGCATCAAGATCATCCGCTCCGCCGTGGACGGCGGCGTCACCTTCATGGACAACTCGTGGGATTACAACAACGGGGCGAGCGAGGAGCGGATGGGCAAGGCGCTCCAGGACGGCTACCGCGGCAAAGTGTTCCTGATGACCAAGATCGACGGCCGGTCGAAAGCGGAGGCCGCCAAGCAGATCGACGAATCACTGCGGCGGCTCCAGACCGACCACCTCGACCTGCTCCAGCACCACGAGATCATCCGCATGGAGGACCCGGACCGCGTTTTCGCCCCCGGCGGCGCCCAGGAGGCCGTCGTGGCCGCCCAGAAGGCGGGCAAGACGCGGTTCATCGGCTTCACCGGCCACAAGGACCCGATGGTCCACCTGCGGATGCTCGAGATCGCGGCGAAACACGGGTTCCGGTTCGACGCCGTGCAGATGCCGCTGAACGTCATGGACGCCCACTTCCGCAGCTTCGCCCACCTCGTGCTGCCGGCGCTGGTCAAGGAGGGCATCGGCGTGCTCGGCATGAAGTCGATGGGCAACGGCGCCATCCTGCGGAGCAAGGCGGTCACGCCGGTCGAGTGCCTGACCTACGCCCTGAGCCTGCCGACGTCGGTGGTCATCACCGGCATCGATCGCATGGAG
>DASXAN010000244.1:0-3369 GCA_036406755.1 Gemmataceae bacterium | reverse complement strand
CTCGCCCTCGTGCAGCCGTACCCGGCATTCGCGGAAGCCCAACTCCCGCAGCAACCGCTCCGCCGCCTCGACACGGGCCGTCCGTTCCGGAGTCACGGCCACGCCGGGGGCGAGCCGGCTCGATAGGCACGGGGCGGCCGGCTTGTCCCAGATGTCGAGGCCCCAGTGCCGGGCCAGCGCCCGCACGTCGGCCTTGGTGCAACCCGCTTCCTGGAGCGGGTGGCGGACGCGGTGCTCGGCGGCGGCCGTCAGGCCGGGACGGTAGTCGCCCATGTCGTCCACGTTCGCACCGCTGCACACGACCGGGTCGCCCAGCTCCGGCAACAGCGCCTCGATCCGCGAATACAGCTCGCTCTTGCAGAAGTAGCACCGGGTGCCGTCGTTGCGGACGTAGGCCGGGTCGTTGAATTCGTTGGTGGCGACGACGCGGTGCCGGATGCCGATTTGTGCCGCGACCCGACGGGCGTCCGCCAGTTCCGTCCGGGCGACGCTCGGGCTGTCGGCCGTCACGGCCAGGGCGGCGTCACCCAGAGCTTCACGGGCCGCCCGAGCGACCACGGCGCTATCGACACCACCGCTCAGCGCGACGACGACCCGGCCCATGCCGCGCAACGCGTCCAGCAGGCAGCCGCGCTTGGCGGCTACCTCCGGTGTCAGGTCGGCAGCGGATTGGCTCATGCGGCGGTCCCCGGGCGGTGAGCGCTGTCATTCTAAGTCGGCGGTGAAGACCGCTCAAGGGACCGATCGACGACCGCGGATCGTATGGCTCCCGTCGTTGACGGCCCGCGCCGGGCCGGCTAGCGTGAATCGCGGTCGCCGGCCGTCCGACGCGACCGGATCGCGAGGCCAACGTGGCAAAACTCTGGCTGACCCGGGTGCTCATCCCGGCCGCCCTGATCATCGGCGTCGGACTACTGATCACGCGGCGGCCGGCGGCCATGATCCCGGGTGACGATGAGCCGAGTAGGGAGCGGCTCCACAAGATCGGGCTCGCTCTCGCCGCGGCCACCGAACGGCTCGGCCGGCCTCCCCGAGATGCGGAGGAATTGCGGCCACTCCTGCGCGAGTATGGCGACCCGGACCGCCTGCTGGTCTCGCCCGTGGATGGGCACCCGTATGTGATCCTGTGGGGCGCGGACGGTCGCACCGCGGCCTTCAACACCGTCCTGGGTTACGAGCGAAACGGCAGCGCCGGCAAGCGGTACGTGCTCACCCCGACGGCCGTCGTTCAGCTCACGGAAGCCGAATTGGCGGAGGCGGACTTTCCTGCTGGGTATCCGTCGCCATTTCGAAAGTAGGGCCGGTCTCTGACGGTATTGCCACACCGGGTGCGAAAGAAAGCCGAATTGATTGTTGACCTTGAGGCGTTTTTCAAGTACCTTCGAGCCTCCAACTGAATCACAGCGCCGCCTCGGAAGCCCGAATCTCCGCCACGCTGGCATGCAGCGCGGCGACTGGTCCGTCAGGCAACAGACTCGAGTATCCCCATGCGGACCTATCCGGCCGGGGTATACCCGCCACTCCTCGGCCTCGCCGTCTGCGCCGCGTTGACGATCGGCTGCGGCCAACAAGTCGGCAAATCCGGCGAGGTCAATCCCAGCGACGTCAGTTTGAACACCATTTCCCGCATCTACACTCGGGCCCAACAGCAACTCGGCCGGCCGCCCCGCGGTGCGGACGAGCTGCGGCCGTACGCGAAGGATGAAGGCGACCTGGACAAGCTACTTGTGTCCCCCAATGACAACCAGCCGTACGTGGTCGTGTGGGGCGCCAACATGCTCACCCCGGCCGACTACTACATGGTCGTTGTGTACGAGCGAACGGGAGCCAACGGCTTCCGCCACGTCCTCACGCCGACCGGAACGCTGATGCTCTCGGACGCTGATTTCGCCAAGGCGACATTCCCACTGGGCCATAAGCCCGCCGGCTTGTGATACTGCCCTCCCGTCCCATACTCGCTGCCGAGAGGAATCGTCGATGCCTGACTCGTCTCCGCCGCAGGCCCGCCGCGGGTTCACTCTGATCGAGTTGTTGGTGGTGATCGCGATCATCGCGATCCTCATCGGCCTGCTCCTACCGGCTGTGCAGAAGGTCCGCGGGGCGGCGATGCGAACCAAGTGTCAGAACAACCTCAAGCAATTCGGCCTGGCGTTCCAGAACCATCACGGGACCCTCGGATTCCTGCCCGGCGGCGGCTTTCTGCACACCTCAGCCCGCACGTGGGTGGACGCGGCCAAGACGGTACCGGCGGTGGCCCCGCAACAGCAGTGGGCCTGGGCCTACCAGATCCTGCCGTACATCGAGCAGGACAACCTCTGGCGGACGCCGTACACCATTCCCGGTAAGGCGGCCGGGAGCGGCGACGCGTTCATCCAGGCCCAGCCGCTGACGATCGTCACCTGCCCGACCCGCCGCCAACCGACCGTGCTGACGCGGAACGAAGGCACCCGCGCCCAGATGGACTACGCCGCCAACGGCGGCACCTACGGGACCAACCAGGACTGGCACGACGCCAACAACGGCGTCATGCTCCGGTCCAGCTACAACCAGAAGCTCACCCTGACCGATGTCACCGACGGCACCTCGAACACCATGATGGTGGGCGAGAAGAACCTGAACCGGGCGCTGCTAAACGACACGTCGCAGCCGTACGGGTACACGGTTGGCGATGACAACTCGGGCTGGTCGATCGGCATGGACTGGGACATCGTCCGCTGGGCCGACGAGCCGCCGGCCTTCGACCGATTCGTCACCGGCGCCAACAGCCCGAAAGCGGAGACGTATTTCGGGTCGTCGCACGTCGGCGGGTTCCAGGCGGTGTTCTGCGACGGGTCGGTGCGGATGATCCGCTACGACATCAGCTCCAACTTCAACCCGGCCTCGCCGTTGGCGTACTCGACGTATGGCGTGTTCCAGAAGCTGTGCGCCCGCAACGACGGCCAGCCGCTCCGCTCCGACGAGTTCTGACCCACGACCCGCCCGGCCGGCGGGCCGCCGGCCGGGCGCTGATCATCGGAGCGCCAGCGCCGCCCCCGCCGCACACAACGCCAGCGCGTCGTCTGGGGACAAGAGCCGTTCCCGCTCCTCCGGACGCTTGCGGAACCAGCCCGCGACCAGCAGGATACTGTCCACCTGGTCGGCCGGCACCGCGTCTGTGTCCCGCCCGGCCGGGGCGAACACGGCCTCGACGCCCGCCCGGGCGGCGTGCCGCGTCATGGTGTCCCGCGGGGCGGGGACGACCGCCCGCACCCGGCCGCGGTGGACGAGGTACCAGAGCGGTCGCCCGTCCTCCCCCGCCAGCGGGTAGACGAATGTGTGTTCCCGTCGCGCCTTTTGAAGCCATGCCAGCCGCTCGGCCAGCCATCGTAG
>DASXAN010000243.1:0-6000 GCA_036406755.1 Gemmataceae bacterium | reverse complement strand
CCGGCCCCGGCGCCCGCCCCTGCCGGGCCCGGGCCTCGGCCGTGACCGGCTCGGCGTTCGCCTTCGGCGGCAGCCGCTTGCCGGCCCGGGTCGCGTACACCTGCGTGAACTCCGCCCCGAACAGGAACACCTGGGCCGAGTAGTACACCCACAGCACGACCACGACCAGCGACCCGGCCGCCCCGTAGGCGCTGATCCAGCTGCTCCAGCCCAGGTACAGGCCGATCAGCTGGTTGCCGATCGTCACCAGCAGCGCCGTCACCACGGCCCCGGTGCCGACGTCCGACCAGTGCAGTTGCACGTCCGGCAGCAGCTTGTAGACCATCGCGATCAGCGCCGTCAGCAGGACGATCGACACCAGCCAGTTGACGGTCTGCCACAACAGCGGCCGGGCCGGGGCCGCGTCCGGCGGGAGCAGGTGGGTCAGCCCGGTCAGGCCGGCCATCACGACCAGCGACGCCAGCAGCAGCACGCCGAAGACGACCACCAGCATGAACGACCAGAACCGGTCCTTGATGACGCCGAGGACGCCGCGGCCGGAACGGGCCTGGACGCCCCAGACGGTGTTGAGCGCGTCCTGGAGCTGGGCGAAGATGCCGGTGGCGGCGAACGTCAGGATGGCCAGGCTGATGACGGTGGCGTACGTGCCGGAGCCGCCGTTGTGCACGTAGGCGAGCGTGTCGCCGACGGCGCGGCCGACCTGCTCGCCGGCCGAGGCGGTGATCTGGCGGACGATCTCCTCCCGCGCCGCGTCTTCGCCGAACACCAACCCGGCGATGGAGACGGCCGTGAGCACCAGCGGGGCGACGGAGAAGAGAGCGTAATACGCCAGGGCCGCCCCGAGGACGCTGGCCTTGTCCTCGGACCAGTGGCGGGACGTGTCCCGGATCAGGTGCCAGAGGTTGCGCACGGTCATTGGTCGCGCCCCTTTCCCGCGTAGGGTGGGTCGAGGAGCCAAAGGCGACGACGGCCCACCGGCCGAGACGACCATCGTCGCCGGTGGGCCTGCGTCGCCTTTGGCTCCTCGACCCACCCTACGCGGAGACATCGTCCGCTCATTGCCTGCCTCCGGCCGCCGCCGTAAGCCTACTGTAGTCCTGCCGACCCGAGGTCCGCCACCCGATGCGCCGCCCCGCCATCCTTCTCGCCGCCCTCGCCACGCTACCCGTCATCGCCGCCGACCCGCCCGCCTACCAGGCCGACGTCAAGCCCGCGTCGCCGGAGGCGCAACAGCGGCTGGCGAAGTTCCGCGTGCCGGCCGGCCTCAAGGCCGAGTTGTGGGCCGCCGAGCCACTCTTGGCCAACCCGGTCGCGTTCGCCTTCGACGAGCACGGCCGGTGCTTCGTCGCCGAGACCTACCGCCTCGGCGACGGCGTCCCGGACATCCGCGGCCACATGGACTGGCTCGACGACGATCTCGCCTGCCGCACCGTCGCCGACCGGCTCGCCCTGTACCGCAAGCACCTCGGGCCGAAGTTCGACAGCTACACCACCCACCACGACCGCATCACGCTCGTCGAGGACACGACCGGCTCCGGCAAGGCGGACAAATCGACCGTCTTCGCCGACGGGTTCAACACGCCCGTCAGCGGCCTCGGGGCCGGCGTGCTCGCCCGCCGCGGCACCGTCTGGTACACCTGCATCCCCGACCTGTGGAAGCTGGAGGAGAAGAACGCCTCGCGGCACGCCGACGTCCGCACGTCGCTCTCCACCGGCTACGGCGTGCACAACGGGTTCATCGGCCACGACCTGCACGGCCTCCGCTTCGGCCCCGACGGCAAGCTCTACTTCTCGATCGGCGACCGCGGGCTGAACGTGACCACGCCCGACGGCCGACGTCTGGTCAACCCCGACAGCGGGGCCGTCCTCCGCTGCAACCCGGACGGCACCGAGCTGGAGATCGTCGCCACCGGCTTGCGGAACCCGCAGGAGCTGGCGTTCGACGAGTTCGGCAACCTGTTCACCTGCGACAACAACTCCGACTCCGGCGACAAGGCCCGCTGGGTCCACGTGGTCGAGGGCGGCGACAGCGGCTGGCGGACCGGCTACCAGTACCTGGAGGGCGAGTACAGCCGCGGGCCGTTCAACGCCGAGAAGCTGTGGTACCCGGCGTTCGCCGGGCAGGCGGCGTACATCGTCCCGCCGCTGTTCAACATCGCCGACGGGCCGTCCGGGCTGTGCCACGACCCGGGCACCGGCCTGCCGGAGCAGTACCGCGGCCGGTTCTTCCTGTGCGACTTCCGCGGCGCCAGCGGCATCAGCGGCGTGCGGTCGGTCAAGCTGAGGCCGAAGGGGGCGTCGTTCGAGCTGGCGGAGGAGTCGCAGTTCTTCTGGGGCATCCTGGCGACCGACTGCGACTTCGCCCCGGACGGCGGGCTGTACGTCAGCGACTGGCACGAGGGCTGGGGCAAGCCGGGCAAGGGCCGGCTGTACCGGCTCGTGGACCCCGCATTCCAGGGCAGCGCGACGCAGACCGAGGTGAAGCGGTTGCTGGCGGAGGGCATGGACAAGCGCCCGGTCGCGGAGCTGGTGAAGCTGCTCGGCCACGCCGACCAGCGGGTGCGGCAAGAGGCCCAGTTCGCCCTGGCGGCCAAGGGGAAAACGGCAATCGCGCCGCTGACTTCCACGACGAAGGCACACGACAACCGGCTCGCACGGATTCACGCCATTTGGGGGCTCGGGCAAATCGCCCGCGAGGGGGAGCGGTCTGCACTCAAAGGACTGCCACCCCTGTTGGCAGACTCCGACGCCCAAGTGCGTGCTCAGTCGGCAAAGGTACTTGGGGACAACCACTACGTGGCCGCGTGGCGCGACATTGCTGCCCTGCTCCGGGACGGCGACCCGCAGGTATGCTTTTGCGCGTGCATGGCTCTCGGCAAACTCCTCGAGCACCCGATCAATCTGGATGTGCTGGAGTTCGACGTTGAGAGGGGAATCGAAGACGGAGTTCGCCGCGGGTGCTTCACGCTGCTCCGAACTGCCGAAGACAAAGACCCCTACCTGCGGCACGCGGCGGCCTTCGCCGTGGCGAAGTCGGCCAGCCACAGTCGAGAAGGCCAGGAGCTGTTGGCCAAGTCGGTGGCAAACGAGCCGCCGCCGGTCCGCCTGGGGGTGGTGGTCGCCCTGCGCCGGCTCGGCAGTCCAGAGGTCGCCCGGTTTCTCGACGACCCGGAGCCGCGGATCGTGCTGGAAGCCGCCCGCGCGATCTATGACGTTCCGATCTCGGATGCGATGCACAAGCTCGCAGCGCTCATCACGCGGTCGAACCTGCCCGAGCCGCTCGGTCGCCGTGTTTTGGCGGCCAACCTCGACCTCGGCCGGTCGTATCACGCCGTCGAACTCGCCCGATTTGCGGCCCAGGCGGACCAGTCGGACGTGCTCCGCGTCGAAGCCCTGCGTCTGCTCGGGCAGTGGCCACACCCGCCCGGCCGCGACCCGGTGCTCGGCCTGTGGCGGCCGCCGTTCCTGCGGCCGACTCAGGCCGCCGCGGATTCTCTCAAGTCGCCGCAAGTCCTCGCCGCCGTGTTCGCCGGGCCGGACCGCGTCCGCCGGCAGGCCGCGATCACCACCGCTCAACTCCACGTCGCCGCCGCCGCCCCGCACCTGCTCGCCCTCCTCGCCGACACCCACCGCTCGGCCACGGCCCGTGTTGAGGCGCTCAAGGCACTCGCCTCGTTGCAGGCCCCCGGCTGGGCGGAGGCCGTCGAGAAAGCGGTCACCGACCCGGCCGAGCCGGTCCGGGCCGCGGCCTGCGGCCTGCTCGCCCGGCTTGACCCGGCGGCCGCCCTGCGGCTGCTCGGCGGCGTGCTGGAGCACGGCGGCGTCCCCGAGCGGCAGGCGGCGCTCGCCACCCTCGGCGGCATGAGGGGCCGTGACGCCGACGCCGTCCTGGCCCGGATGCTCGACCAACTCCTGGCCGGCAAGGTGCCGGCGGAAGTCCGGCTCGACCTGCTCGCCGCCGCGGAGAAGCGGTCGGCCGCGGCCGTGAAGGCGAAGCTGGCCGCGTTCGAGGCCCGTCGGTCCAAGACCGACCACCTGGCCGAGTACCGCGAGGTCTTGGTCGGCGGCCACGCGGACAACGGCAAGACGGTCTTCTTCGAGAAGCAGGAGGTGGCCTGCCTGCGGTGCCACAAGGTCGGCAACGACGGCGGCGACGTCGGGCCGAACCTGTCCGACGTCGGCAAGCGGCAGTCGCGGGAGTACATCCTCGAATCGATCGTGGACCCGAACCGGCAGATCGCGCAGGGGTTCGAGACGGTGGTGCTGTGGCTGAAGGACGGCCGGCAGGTGACGGGAGTGTTGCGGGCCGAGGACGCGGCCGCGGTGACGCTGATGCTGCCGGACGGGTCGTCGAAGGTGGTGGCGAAGGGGCATGTCGAGTCCCGGGAACGGGGCCCGTCGGCGATGCCGGCGGACGTGATGAAGCATCTGACGAAAGCGGAGCTGCGAGACCTGGTCGAGTACCTGAGCGGGTTGAAGTGAATCGGCGGGCGAGTGATCGGGAGGGCAAGGCTCCTGCCGAGCCGGCAGCGCTGCCGGCTCGGCAGGAGCCTCGCCCTCCCGTCCGGCCTACGGCAGCTTCCACAGCTTCAGCGACCCGTCCGCCCCGCCGAGCAGGGCGTGCCGGCCGCTGGCGTCCAGGGCGGCGCAGGTCACGTCCGACGCCGGCGTCCACGGGAAGCCGGCCACCGGCCGCGCCGTCAGCGACTTCGTCTCCCACACGGCGACGGCGTTGTCCTCGCCGACGGTCAGCACCCGCGAGCCGTCGCCGGCCGCCGCCGCCAGCCGCACCGCGGCCCCGAGCCGCGCCGGGACGTGCGACGCCGCCCGCGGCGGGGCCTTCTCCGACGGCCCCCGCCTCCACAGCGTCACCGACGGCCCGCCGGCCCCGGACACCAGGAACTCACCGGAGTCGGTCGGGACGCGGGCGGTCGGCGTCGGCTCTTCCCCCCGGCCGGTGTCGGGCTTGTACTTCTGCCCGAGGATCAGGTCGCGCCGGCCGTCGGGCACCTGCCGCGGCTTGCCGGTCGCCGCCACCCAGTGGGCCGTCTTGTCGGCGCTGACCGACGTGACGGTCTTCGCGTCCACGAACCGGACCAGCCAGACCTCGCCGTCGTGCAGCGGCTCGAACGTCCGCCCGGTCCCGGTGGCCACGTCCCACGCCCGCACCGTCTTGTCCACCCCGCCGGAGACGACGTGCTTGGCGTCGGCCGAGAACGCCACGCTCAGCACCGCCCCGACGTGGCCCTCGCCCTTCCACTTCTCCTGGCCGGTCGCCGCGTCCCACAGCCGGACCGTCCCGTCCGCCCCGCCGGAGGCGACGAGCGCCCCGTCGGCCGAGACGGTGGCGGCCGTCACCTTGCCGGCGTGCCCGGCGAACGACCGGACCTCGGCCACCGGCGGCACCCGGACCGTCAGCGGCAGGTCGTGGTCGGGCGACCCAGCTGCGCTGGGTACCCCGCCGTCGGCGGCCGCCACCCGCAACCGGACGGTCGTCGCCCCGGCCGGGGCGGTCGGCTTGGCCGTCAGGGTCACGGTCGCCGACGTGCCGCCCGCCGCCACCGCCACCGGCGGCCCGGTGACGGCGGCCGACTCGGGGACGGTAATGGTGATCGGCCCGGCGTAGCCGCCGGAGCGGTCGATCCGCACGTCGACCGCCTTCTGCTGCCCGGCCGTCAGGACCACCTCGGCCGGGTTGGCGAGGGCGGCCCGGAATTCGAGCCGGCGGACGGTGACCGGGACGGGCCGGCGGACGCCGCAGGCGGTGACGGTGGCGGTGGCGGACTGCGGCACGGCGGCCGCGGCGGCCCGCAGCTCGAACCGGGCCGGCGCGCCCGCCTCGACCTCCACGGACTCTTTGCGGGCTTCGACCCCCAGGCCCAGCGGCAGGTTCAGGGTCACGGTCAGCGGCGCCGAGTCGGGCCGCTCGACGGCCACCTCCAGCGGCACCCACGGCCCGCCGGCCAGCAGCTCGACGGCGGCCGGCGTCGGCCGCAGGTC
>DASXAN010000242.1:0-5260 GCA_036406755.1 Gemmataceae bacterium | reverse complement strand
GAGCGGGTTCCCGCTCGCCTCCGGCTCGCCGCTAAACGGGGGGTCACCATGCTCATCCTCCGCCGCCGCGCGTTCGCCCGGGCCGGGCTGGTCGGCAACCCGTCCGACGGCTACCACGGCAAGACCATCTCGCTGATCGTCAAGAACTACCACGCCGACGTCGTCCTGTACGAGTGGGACGACGTCGAGTTGGTGGGCGGCGAGGAGAGCCGCAGCTCCTTCCGGTCGATCCACGACCTGGTCCGGGACGTGAAACTGCACGGCTACTATGGCGGCATCCGGCTGGTGAAGGCGGCGGTCAAGAAGTTCGCCGAGTACTGCTACCGCCAGCAGATCGCCCTGCACGACCGCAACTTCTCGGTGCGGTTCGAGAGCACCATCCCCCGGCAGGTCGGCCTGGCCGGGTCCAGTGCCATCATCGTCGCCACCTTGCGGTGCTTGATGGACTTCTACGGCGTGGAGGTCCCCGTCGAGGTGCAGCCGTCGCTGGCCCTCGCCGTGGAGATGGAGGAGTTGGGCATCATGGCCGGGTTGCAGGACCGCGTGATCCAGGTGTACGAGGGCCTTGTCTACATGGACTTCGCGGCCGAGCGGATGCGGGAGACGCACGGCTACCGGCATGGTGTCTACGAGCGGCTGGACCCGGCCCTGCTGCCGCCGGTCTATTTGGCGTACAAGGCGGACGTGAGCGAGCCGACGGAGGTGTTCCACAACGACATCCGCGGCCGGTACAACCGCGGCGAGCCGACCGTGGTCAACGCCATGACGACGTTCGCCGGCCTGGCCGCCCAGGCGCGCGAGGCGCTGTCGGCCGGCGACCACGAGCGGCTGGCGCAGCTGATGGACACGAACTTCGACACCCGGCGGTCGATCTACCAGTTGCCGGCCGGGCAGGTGGAGATGGTGGACGTGGCGCGAAGCGTCGGGGCGAGCGCGAAGTTCGCGGGCAGCGGCGGGGCGATCGTCGGCACCTGCCGCGACGAGGCGATGTACGCCGAGTTGCAGCGGGCCCTCGGCGCGATCGGGTGCGTCATCATTAAACCGAAGATGAATTAACCACAGATGCACACGGATGAACACGGATAAGACGAATTCAACTTGTCTTATCCGTGTTCATCCGTGTGCATCTGTGGTTAGTCCTCTTCAAATCACCGTCCCGTCGGGGACGACCGCCGCGCGGGGGATGACGACCACCCCCTCGCGGATGACGTAGTTCGCCTCCTCCGCCTCCTGCACGTTCTTCTCGTTGGTGATCCGCACATTGCTGCCGATGCGGCAATCCTTGTCCAGGATCGCCCGCTCGATCACCGCGTGGTCGCCGACGGTAAAGCACGGCAGCCCCTTGGCCCGGTTGGCCGCCCGCTCGTCGTCCGTCTCGTACCGGTCCGCCCCGATCAGGACGCAGTCCCGCAGCACGACGTTGTACCCGATCCGGGTGCGGACGCCGACGATCGACCGCTCGATCCGCGTCCCCGGCTCGATGACGACGCCGTCGCTGATGATGGCGTGGTCCAGCGCGGCGCCGACGACCCGGCTCGGGGGGAGGTTCCGCATGCGGGTGTAGATGATCCCCTCGGGGCTGTGGAACTGGAACGGCGGGCTGTCGCCGCACAGGGCCAGGTGGCACTCGTGGTACGACTTGACCGTCCCCAGGTCCTCCCAGTAGTCGTCGAACAGGTGGGTCTGGACGTGCAGCCGGTCGATGATGCGGGGGAACAGGTCCTTGCCGAAGTCGGTGGCCGGCGGCTTCTCCTGGAGGAGCTTCACCAGCGTGTCGCGGTTAAACAGGTAGATGCCCATGCTGGCCAGGTACGGGCGGTCGTGGAACGGCACCCCCTGGCTCTCGATGTAGCTGGCCGGCGTCTGGAACGGCGGCAGCTGGTCGTCCCGCTTCGGCTTCTCGACGAACCCGACCACCCGCCCGGAGTCGTCCACCCGCACCAGCCCGAACCCGGACACCTGGTCCCGGGGCACCGGCAGCACGGCGATGGTGCAGTCGGCCTGGGCGTGGCGGTGCCGCTTGATCAGCCGGCGAAAGTCCATGCGGTAGAGCTGGTCGCCGGAGAGGGTCAGGACCTCGGAGTAGTCGTGCTCGACGAGGTGCCGCAGGTTGCGGCGGACGGCGTCGGCCGTGCCCTCGTACCACCCGCCCTGGAGCCAGACGCTCTCGGTGACGCTGTTGAGCTTGGCCGGGTCCGGCTCCTCCCCCTGCTGGGCGGCCAGGACCTCGACGAACCCGCGGTTGAACATGTCGAACCGGTAGGTGTTGGCCACGTGCCGGTTCAGGCTGGTCGAGAGGAACTGGGTCAGGACGTAGATGCGGGTCAGGTCGCTGTTGATGCAGTTGGAGATGGGGATGTCGATCAGGCGGTACTTGCCGCCGATGGGCACGGCCGGCTTGCTGCGGAGCTTGGTGAGCGGGTACAGCCGGGTGCCGCGGCCGCCGCCGAGGATGATGCTCAGAACCTGTTTCATGGGGCCGGGCCTCCCGCCGCCGACGGGGTTCGGGGGTTGCGGACGGCGGGTATCGTACCACGCCGGGCGCACGGATGGAAAAGCAATCGGCGTACCGCGGCCGGGGGGGCGGGATGGCGGGTGGCGTACGACCGGAACGGGCCGCCGACTAGCCCAGGCGGCGGCGCTGGCACGCCGTGGTGTAAGTGGCTTCGAGGTCCAGCGGCAGGCAGGTGACGGCGTCCAGCGCCAGCGGCAGGGTGGGCAGCGGACCGCCGACCGCCAGCGCCGCCGGCCAGACCTCGACCTGTTCCAGTGAGTCCCGGACGATCGGGCGGTAGGCCGCCGCGAACAGGCCGGTGCCGGCGGGCAGGCCGGCCGGGCCGGCGTGGCCGAGCAGGTGCATGAGGTCGGCGTGAACGTCGGCCTGGCGGCTGGTCACGATGTCGATGACGACCAGGCTGACCCCCTGAGCCAAGTAGCTGGCACATTTGACGGTGAACGCCCGGCGGTGGGCGTCCCGGTCCTTATTCGCCGGGCTAACGAGCTCGATGGCGGCCACCAGCGTCGCCCCGCCCTCGGCTTGAAAGACCAGGACCTCGAACCGGTCGGGAAAAGCGGCCGGGACGACAACGGCCGGGGCCGGCGGGGCCCAGGTGCGGGCCGGCAGTGTGGCCGTCGCCCCGGCCCGCGAGCCGGCCGCGGCCGCATCGCCGCTGGCGAACGTGGCCACGTCGATCTCGACCCGCGCCCCCAGGCGGGCGTGTTCCTCGGCGAAATACCCTTCTGGCAGGAGTGTCTCGTTGAGCGCGTCGGCGATGGCCCCCGCCCAGTTGACGTGGAACGACTCCCAGTGGCGGCGGGGGAACAGGGGCGGGCGGAAGTGGTCCAGCAGCGGCATGCGTGGCCTCCCGGGCGGCTGTCAGCGCCCTGTCCCGTTATACCACGCCGCCAGCCGACCCGCGAGGACGCCGGCCCGTTCGGTGCAGTCGTTCAGGGCCACGCCGCGGTAGGCGTTGCCGGCCAGGATCAGCCCCGGGCGCCGGGCCGAGCGAGCCTCAATCGCCGCGACCCGCTCCGGGTGGCCGAGCAGGTATTGCGGGATGGCCCGGTCCCAGCGGACGACGTGAACGAACGCCGGTTCGGCCGTCACTCTCTGGGCCAGTCGTACTTCGGCCCTTACGGCGGCCACGAGCCGTTCGTCCGGCCAGTCCACGACCTCGGGCCGGTTCCAGCCGCCGCACAACGCCCGCCACAGCACCATCCCCGGCGGCGCCCGGTCGGGGTAGGTGGCCGAACACCACTGCACGCCGAGCAGGTCGCGGCGGAGCCGCTGCGGGGCGATGAACCCGAACCCGTCGGCCGGCGGCACCTCGGCGGCCCGGTAGCCGAGGGCGACGACGGCGATGCGGTTGTAGGCGATGCCGCCGATCAAGGCGGCCAGGTCCGGGTCGAGGTCGGCGAGGATGTCGGCCTGGGCGAATGCCGGGCAGGCCAGCACGACGGCGTCGGCCTCCCAGCGGTCGCGGCCGTCGGCGACGACGATCCAGCCGCCGCCGGGCCGCGGCTCGACCCGGCGGACGCGGACGCCGAGCACCGGCGGCTCGGGGAGTTGGTCGCGCAGTGTGTCCGTCAGCGTCCGCAAGCCATCCCGGAACGACCACAACCGGCCGCGGGGCGCCCCGGTCTTCCGGGATCGCATCATGCCGCGGACGACGCTGCCGGCGTCGGCCTCAAAGGCGGTCAGCCGCGGGAAGGCGGCGCGGACGTCGAGCACGGCTGGGTCGCCGCCGTGGATGCCGGTCACCAGGGCGTCGGCGAACACGTCGGCCGCCTCGCGCCCGGCCCGCCGCCGGGCGAACGCCGCCACCGACTCCGGCCCCCGCCCGCACCGGCGCCGACGGACCGGCTCGGCGAGCAGTTCCAGCTTGCCGCGGAGGCTCAGGAGCGGGCTCCGGAGCAGGGCGAGCGGGCTGGCGGGCAGCGGTTGCAGGCCGTGGCCGAGGAACAGGTAGCGGTGGCGGGCGGCCGCGTCGCTAGCTTGCACCATCTGCCCGCTTAGGCCGAGGTCGCGGGCCAGCCCGGCGGTGGTCGGCTTGGAGTCGAGGAAGCCGTTCGGGCCGCACTCGACGGTGAACCCGTCCCGCCGTTCCGTCCAGACGCAACCGCCGACGCGGCCGGCCGAGTCGAGGACGGTGACGGCGGTCGCCGGGGCGGCCTGCCGCAGCCGGTAGGCGAGGCTCAGCCCGGAGATGCCGGCACCGACGACGACGACGCGGGGCATGCGGCGATTGTACCGCTCCGGCCGGCCGCTGACGCGGCGGGACGTGCCGGCCGGTTGGCCGGGCGAGCCGCCGCAGCCGGCGCTGTTGTGGCGGTGGCTAGCGCGGGCGAGGTCGGGGCAGAAGGGGAAGCCGTATCGGTGTTGGCTGATGGGCGGCGAGGCAGGCTTGGGCGATGGCTCACCAGTCAGCTGACCGGCCGGCGAAGATTCGCTAACTCTCAGGGCAATCAAAGTGGGAAATAGGTCACTTGATCTTCGCATTCCTCCGGCGGCAGACAGTGAATCGCCACGAACAGTTCTTCGACCGCTTGCCCCTTGGGCATCCGATCGCTGACGAGAAAGACGCCGGGCATGGGTTCGCCGGCGCGGACGCGGTCGTAGGCGAAGTTCGGGATGGTATCGCGATCGTGGGTCAGCAGTATGCGCTCTTCGGTCGCCGCCCATTCGAGGATGGCGGGGTCGGGAGTCTCGTCCAGGCCGGCATCCTGAACGCGGAGGACGTCGAGATCGGGCTGCCGACGG
>DASXAN010000241.1:0-4356 GCA_036406755.1 Gemmataceae bacterium | reverse complement strand
GCTGGCCCAGGCCAACAAGGTGATGAACGACCTGATCAAGGCGAACGACGGCTCGTACCGGGCGCACCTGCTCCTGGCCGAGTACCGCCGCAAATTCGACGTGGCCGACGGCGACGTCTCGGCCCCCGAGGCGGCGGCCCGGGATGTGGCTAAGGCCCGGAAGTTGGCCCCCGACGAGCCGGAGGTCCTGCTGGCGGCCGCCGCCGTGGCCCAGGAACAGAACCGGCCGGACGAGGCCCGCAGCCTGCTGCGGCGGGGGTGCGAGGTCCACCCGAAGGACTGGCGGCTGCACCTGGCGGCGGCCCGGCTGGAGGTCGCACTCAAACAGCCGGCCGCGGCCCTGGAGCGACTCGACGCCGGCCTGCGAGAGCTGCCCCACCAGGCCGACCTGCTCTGGGAGCGGGCCGACGAGCTCACCGCCGCCGGCCGCAAGGCCGATGCGGACGAGGCCATCGACCGACTCGACAAGGAGCACTTCCCGGCCGACTACGTGGACTGCCTCCGCGCCCGCCGGAAGGTGCAGGACGAGGAGTGGCTGGACGCGATCACGGTCCTCGAGAAGGCCTACTCGTCCCTGATCGGCCGAACCAACCAGCCGGGCGGCGAGATGGCCGAGGCGCTGGCCCAGCGGGCCGGGGTAATGCTCGGTCAGTGCTACGAGCAGATCGGTGACGCCGACCGGGCGTTCGACGCCTACAGCCGGGTCGTCGCCCGGAACGACGCATCCGTACCCGGCCGGCTGGGCATGGCCAACGCCCGCCGGGCCCAGGGCCGGCTACAGGAGGCGCTCGACCAGTACCGCCTGTTGATGCGGTTGCCCGGCGCGCCACCCGGCGCGCTGGCCGAGATCGCCCGCCTGACCTTGCTCCACGCCCTGGAGGTGGAGGAAGCCAATCGGAACTGGCCGGAGGTGGACCGGGCATTGACCGACGCCGAGCGGCTGCGGCCGCTGCCCCCGGCGGTGGCCGTGCTCCGGGCCGAGTACCTCGCCCTCTCGCCCCAGAAGGACTTCGCCGCGGCGCGGGCGGCCCTGGTCGGCCCGTTCGGCGACCCGAAGACCCGCCCGCCCGAGGTGTGGGTCGGGCTGTCCGCCCTGGAGGTATGGCAGGACCGGATGGATGCGGCCCTCGCCGTGCTGGACGACGCCCAGCGGCAGTGCGGCGACGGGGTCGAGCTGCGGCTGGCCCGGGCCCGGTACTGGGTCCACTGGGTCCGCCGCGGGCCGGACCAGGCCCGCAAGGACCGGGCCCGCGAGTCCCTCCTCCCGCTCGCCGGCGGGACCGACAAATTCCCCGCCGCGGACCGCCGCCGGCTGTTGGAAGGGCTGGGCAACTTCTTTCTCCAGGCCGGCCTGACGGCCGAGGGCGGCCGACTCTGGGAGCAACTGGCCCGGGAGCAGCCGGGCGACCTCCGCAGCCGGGTTGTGCTGTTCGACCTGGCGGCCGCGGCCGGGGATGCCGACGGCATGACGAAGTGGCAGGAGCAGCTGCGGGAGATCGAGGGGCCGGACGGGCTGCTGTGGAAGTTCGCCCGGGCGTCGGCCCTGGTCCGGCGGGCGCAGCAGGGCGACCGGGCGGCCGCGGCCGAGGCCCGGACCCTCCTGGCCGCCGTCAACGTCCGCCGGCCGAACTGGGCGCGGGTGCCGCTGTGCCAGGCGCGGCTGGACGACCTCGATGTGAAGACGCGGGACGCCGCCGCGTCCGAGTACCTGCGGGCGATTGACCTGGGCGAGCGGGACCCGGCCGCCATCGGCCGGGTGGTGGTGTTGCTCTGCGCCCGCCAGCGGTACGACGAGGCGAACGCCGTCCTCCGCAAGCTGTCGGACGAGACGCTTCTGCCGCCGGACGCCCAGCGGGCGGCCGCCGAGGTCGCCCTGCGGATCCAAGACAAGGATCACGGGCTGGCCCTGGCCGAGCGGCCCGCCGTCCGCGACTCCAAGGACTACCGCGACCACCTGCTGCGGGCCGGCATCTACTGGTCGGCCGGGGATCTGGGCCAGGCCGAGGCGGCCCTGGTCCACGCCCGCGACCTAGCCCCGACTGCCCCGGAGCCGTGGGTCAACCTCGTCCGATTCCTGGTTTCGACCGGGCACGCGGACCGGGCCCGGGCCGCCGTCGTGGAGGCCGGCAAGCACCTCACCGCCCCGACCGCCCTGCCGGGGCTGGCCCAGTGCCACCTGGCCGTCGGGCAGAAGGACCGGGCCGCCGAGCTCTACCGGGCGGCCGTGAAGGGGGCCGGCGACAACGCCGCCGTCCTCCGCGCCGCCGCCGGGTTCTTCCTCCAGGCCCAGCGGCACCAGGAGGCCATGGACGTCCTCGTCCGCCTGAGCAAGCATCCGGACAAGGCGGCGTCCGGCTGGGCCCTGCGCGTGCGGTCGCTCCTGCTGGCCGCAACACACGACCCGGCCAAGGAGCGGGAGGCTCTGGCCCTGCTCGACAGCACCGGTGGCCAGCCGGCCGCGGCCGACTCGGCCGAGGCGGTCGAGAGCCAGCGGGTCCGGGCCAAGGTCCTCGCCCTGCAAAAGGAGCCGGCCAAGTGGCGCGACGCGGCCCGCATCCTGGACGGGCTGATCGAGCGGAAACGCGCCCTGCCCGAGGACTACCTGTTGGCCGCCCAGCTGTACGAGAAGCTCAAGGAGTGGCCGCGGGCCCGGTCGCTGTACGCCCGCCTGGTCGAGCTGACCGGCGCCGGCCCGGCCGCCCTGGCGGACGCCGCCCGCGGCTTCGCCCGCCACGAGGACGTCGCCGCCGCCCGGAAAGCCCTGGACCGGTTGGACGCCACGGCCCCGCGGGAGCTGGCCACCAAGGAGATCCGCGCCCGCGTGCTGCACCTGGAGGGCAAGACCGCCGCGGCCGTCACGCTGCTCGAGGAGTGCGGCCGCGGCCCCGACGGCGACCTCCAAGCCGCGGCCGGCGTCCTGAAGGACCTGGGCGAGTTCGCCGAGGCCGAGAAGCTGTACCAGGCGTTCGCCGAGACCAAGCGGCCCGGCGCCGCCCTGCCCCTGATCTACTTCCTGATCGAGCGGAACCGCCCGGGCGAGGCCCTGGACCTGTGCGACCGGTCGTGGGACACCGCCCGGGCCGTGGACATGGCCCAGGCGGCCCTGTACGCCGTGGACCGGATGCCGGCCGACAGGGGCCGCCTCGGCCGCCTCGACGCCCGGCTGGCGGCGGCGACCGCCGAGCACCCGGACGACGTGAACCTGCTCGCCGCCCAGGCGATGGTGTACAGCTTCCAGGGCCGGGTCGATGACGCCGTCGCCACCTACCGCCGCCTGCTCCGGAAGCAGCCCCGCCACGCCAGTGGCCTAAACAACCTGGCCTGGCTGCTGGCCCTCCAGGGCGGGCACGGCGAGGAGGCGCTGGACCTGGTCAACCGGGCCGCCGAGGTGGCCGGATACAACCCCGTCCTGGAGGACACGCGGGCCGTCGCCCGCCTGACCCTGGGCCGGAAGGACGCGGCAGTCACCGCCGTCTCGGAACTCGAACAGCTGATCACCACCGCCCCGTCGCCGACGCTGTTCTTCCACTTGGCCGAGGCGTACGAGCAGGCCGGCCGGCGGGCGGACGCCGCCCGGATGTGGCAGCAGGCCAAGGGGCGCGGCCTGACCCGGGACGGTCTGCACCCGCTGGAGCGGCCGGCCTACGAGCGGCTGGACCGGGACCTGAAATGACCCCGCCCGTCCCCGACATGGAGGGTCGGGGCGGACCCCGCCGGGCGGGGTCCATCGTGGGGGCGGCCCGGCCGCCCGGTGACGTAACGGCCGTCCGGCGGGTGCCCACGGCGTGGGTGGCCCGGGCGGTGGATGCGCGGTGAGCCATGAATCACGACGATTACCAGGGGCTGGCGCGGGCCCTGTTCGAGGAGTCGGGCGACGCCCTGATGCTACTCGACCCGGACACTGGCCGCATCCTGGACGCCAACGCCGCCGCCCAGCGGCTGTCCGGGTTCGCCCTGCGGGCCGTCAAGGGCACCCCCATCTCCGACCTGTTCCGCCTCAGTGGCGGGCAGTGGGCCATTACCTTCCCCATGCCGGCCCGGACCGTCCACCTGCCGTACGCCGAGTGGGGCGGGCTGTTCCGCACGTTCCAGTCGGCCCGGCTGCCGGTGGACGTGACGTTCGTGCGGCTGAACGTCCGCCCCCAGCCGCTGGCGCTGCTCCGCGTCCGGGAGGCCCCGGCCCCGGCCGGCGGGGCGGCCGCCGGCCCCGGCGGGGCCCGCCTGCGGCAGCTGGTCGGGGCCGTCGCCGACTGCCTGTGGAGCGCCGAGGTGACCGGCCCGGGGGAGGGGCGGTTCCACTACCTCTCCCCGGTGGTCGAGAAGATCGTCGGCCGGCCGGCCGACGCCGTCGGCAAG
>DASXAN010000240.1:0-12672 GCA_036406755.1 Gemmataceae bacterium | reverse complement strand
GCTCGCTCCGCTCGCGGCGAAACGGGAAGGCGGTCGGTTGACTACTTCTGTTCCTTCGGCTGCTCCTTCGCCGGCTCGTCCTTCTGGTTGCCGAGGTTCTTGAAGTACCCCTTAGCCATGTCGCGGGCGGCCTTCGGGATCCGCTGCACCTCGATCGCGTCCGGCGCCTGCTGCGCGGCCTGCTGGATTTCGCCGGCTAGCTCGACCCCCGGCTTCTTCTTGAACGCCTGCCCCGGGGCATAGCCGTCGAAGATCTTCTGCCCCTTCGGGTTGAAGGACGTCTGCTGACGGGCATCGAACGAGCGGATTTTCCCTTGCTGGCCGTCCGGCCGGCGGCCCATGGCCCCCTCCGCCCGCCCGCGGCCTTCGGTCAACTCGTTGCTGTAATTGAACCGCTCGCTCTCGCCGTCACCCTCGCCGTCGCACGCCTTGCACATCGAGTTGCGGGCGCTCTTGAGACGGTCGAGCTGGTCCTTGATGTCGTCCAGTTCCTTCTCGTCCAAGTCCATCTTGCCGAGCTGCTCGCCGGCCTCGCCGAGTGCCTTGGCCGCCTGCCCGGCGTCGCCTTGCTTCATGCACTTCTGGCACTGCCCCAGCTTCTGCGCCAGCTTGTTGAGGTCCTTGAGCTTCTCGTTGTCCTTCTTGATCTTCTGCATCTCGCGCTCGAGCGTCTCCGGGTCGAGCTTGCCCTGCTGGGCCAGCTTCTTGAGCTGCTCCTGCTTGTCCTTCTGCTGGGCCAGGCGGTCGAGCTTCTTCTCCAGGTCGTCGAGCTGCTTGCCGAGCTGGTCTTTTTCCTTCTGCGACAGCTCGTTGTTCTCCAGCTTCTTGGCCAGCTTGTCGAGCTGATCCTTGGCCTTCTCCAGGTCGCCCTCCGACAGGGCTTTGGAGAAGTCCTTGGCCGGGCCGTCGTTGGGCACGTCGTTCGGCATCATCTTGTCCTTGGCCTGAAGCTGCTGCTGGAGTGCCCGGGCCTTCTCCGTCCGGTCCCGCTCGAGTTTCTTGTACTCCTCCTCCAGCGGGGTCAGGTCCTTGATCCGGTCGCGGAGCTGCTGGGCGTTGTCCCGCGGCTTCTTGGCGATCTCGTCCAGCCGGGCCTCCAGCCGCTTCAGGTCTTCGGACTTCGGCCGGTCGGTGGCCTTCTCAGGCGTCCGCGGCTTCTTGGCCAGCTCTGCGAGCTTCTTGTCGATCTCCTTTTTCTTCTCCGCGGGCAGCTGCGCCTGGGCCGTTTCGCCCTGGGCGGTCGAGAGGGATGGGTGGTAGAAGAGTGCGACCAGGGCCACGGCCACTGCGCCGGCCGGGACCAGTGCGGTGGACCACGGCAGCCCGACCGGGAACTGGTCGCGGACCTTCAGTCCCTTCACTCGGGCCTCGGCGTCGGCGAGGAGGGCCGTGCCGGCGGGCGTGGCGTATAGGTCCGGGGTGAGGCTCAGCGTGGTGACGACCCGCTCCCGCAAACCGAAGCGCTCGTCGAGTGCCAGAGCGGCTGCGGTCCGAGATGGAGCTTTGCGGACGGTCCAGCCGATGGCGACGAGCGTCAGCATGCCGGCAGTGCCGCCGAGGACGGCCCAGCGGAGCCAGTCCGGCGGCGCCGCGACCGCGAACGGTTCGGCGAGCATCCAGACGGCGGTCAGGAGCAGGGCCACAGCCCAGGCGGCGGCCACGTGGCGGAGGAGTAGTTGGGCGACCAGTCGGCGGCGGGCACGGCCCACCTGGCGGTCAATGATCTGACGGGCCGTCGGCTGCTGCGTCATAACGCCTCCGCGGGACGGACGCTGGGCATAACCCACCATATTATCCGCCCGATTCGGCAAAGAACAATCAAGAAACCACGGAATTCTGACGCCCCGTGACCAACGGGAGCTGCTGCGGGCAGGCGGGCTGTGTGGCCAGCGGACCGACAGGAGTGACAACACCGGCGCGGGCTGTGCGCCCAAGGCCGCAGGGGAGATGCGCGCGCGGGGGGAGCAGCGGTCAAGCGGTCGTAACCCCATGCGGCGTCAAGGATTGGTGGAACCCGGCCGCATGGCCGGACCGCAAGTGGCGAAGACTTCACCTTGCGGGTTGGCCATTATCCCGCTAGATTGCGCTACTTACGGTCCAGGGCTGACCACGCCCGCCACCGGGTTCCGGAACCGACCGCACGCCATGCCGCCGCGGAAACCCGCACCCGCCCCCTCGCCGGCCTACGACCCGACCAACCCGTTCATCGTCCAGAGCGACCGCTCTGTCCTGGTCGAGGTCGATAACCCCAAGTACGCCGAGGCCCGCGACGCCCTGGCCCCGTTCGCGGAGCTGGAGAAAAGCCCCGAGCACATCCACACCTACCGCATCACACCGCTGTCGCTGTGGAATGCCGCCGCCGCCGGCATGACGGCCGACGAGATGGTGGCCGTGCTGGCCCGGTTCAGCAAATTCCCGCTGCCGGCCAACCTGCCGGTGGACTTGGCCGAGTTGGCCGGCCGCTACGGTCGGGTGCGGCTGGAGCGCGACGGCGACCGGCTGCGGCTGATCTGCACCGACGCCCCGCTGCTCGAAGAGCTGTCGCGGCAGCCGAAGGTCCGCCAGTACCTCGGCGACCGTCTCGGTGACGACAGTTATGCCATCGATCCGGCCTTGCGCGGCGTGCTCAAGCTGGCCCTGATCACGGTCGGCTACCCGGCCGAGGATCTGGCCGGCTACACGGCCGGGGCCGAACTGCCCGTCCAGCTGCGGAAGGTGGCTCGCAGCGGCCTACCGTTCGTCGTCCGGGATTACCAGCGGGAGGCCGCCGACGTGTTCTACGCCGGCGGCGGCCTCCGCGGCGGCAGTGGCGTCGTCGTCCTGCCGTGCGGGGCGGGCAAGACGATCGTGGGCATCGCCGCCATGGCCCTGTGCGGCAAGAGCACGCTCGTCATGACGACCAGCATCACGGCCGTCAAGCAATGGCGGCGGGAAATCCTTGACAAGACCGATCTCAAGGAAGATCAAGTATCCGAGTACACCGGCGAGACGAAGGAAATCGCCCCGGTGACGCTGGCGACGTACCAGATTCTGACGTACCGCCCGGACAAGTCGGAGGAGTTCCCGCACTTCAAGCTCTTCGACGAGCGGGACTGGGGCCTAGTCATCTACGACGAGGTGCACCTGCTGCCGGCCCCGGTGTTCCGGGTCACGGCCCAGATCCAGGCCCGCCGCCGGCTCGGGCTGACGGCCACGCTCGTCCGCGAGGACGGCCGCGAGGGCGACGTGTTCAGCCTGATCGGACCGAAGAAGTACGACGTACCGTGGCGGGAGCTGGAAACCAGCGGCTGGATCGCCGAGGCGGCGTGCACCGAGGTTCGCGTCGCCCTGCCGCCGGCGGACCGGATGGAGTATGCCGTCGCCGAGTGGCGGCACAAGTACCGCATCGCCAGCGAGAACCCGGCCAAGGACGACGTGATCGAGCAACTCCTCGACCGGTACGCCGACGCCCGCGTTCTGGTCATCGGCCAGTATCTGACGCAGCTCCGCCGGCTGGCGAAACGGTTCGGCCTGCCGCTCATCACCGGGGCGACCGCCACGGCCGAGCGGGAGGAGTTGTACAACAAGTTCCGCTCGGGCGAGGTCCGGCACCTGATCCTGTCGAAGGTCGGCAACTTCGCCATCGACCTGCCGGACGCGAACGTGCTCATCCAAGTGTCGGGCACGTTCGGGTCACGGCAGGAGGAGGCGCAGCGGCTGGGCCGCATCCTGCGGCCCAAGGCGAACGGCGAGGTCGCCCACTTCTACTCGCTCGTGTCGCGGGACACGCGGGAGCTGGACTTCGCCCACCACCGGCAGATGTTCCTGACCGAACAGGGGTACGGCTACCTGATCCGGGACGAGGCGGAAGTGTGCCGGCCGCCGGTCGGTGAACCCGCCGCGTGACGCGCGTGAAAAACCAGCCAGCTAGGACCCGCTTTGCCGTCAAGCTGCATCGCCGCGTTGCGCTGGTGTTGTGCGAGGACGCGGCACTGGCGGAGGAACTGCTCGCCCGCAAGAAGCTGGCCCAGGACGTTGCCGGCCGACTGTCCGACACGGCCCTGCTCGTCCGCCCGGGGCGGGTGGAGGCCGTGGTCGAGGAGTTGCGACGAATGGGCCAGACCCCCCAGGTCGTAGGCGGCCGGTGAGCCATGCCGCTCGTTGACTTCCACGCCGCCGGTGCCGGGCTCGACCGGGCGGCCGACGCCCTCGCCAAGTACGCCGAGCCGCTGTTGCGCGACGTGGCCGGCCGACTCATCCGACCGCGGAACACTTGGTCCGCCGACGAAGTCCGCGACCACCTGCTAACGGCCCTCGGCGACCCCGTCCTCATCGACCGTGCACTCCGTTCCCTCTCCTCTCCCGCCCGTAAACTGCTCCGGTTGGTCGGCGTTAGCCGGCAACCGCTGTGGCGCGTCCGCGGGTTGCTCGACCTGCTGCACACGCTCGGCCACGAGGACGGCATCGCGGCCGTCCGCGAATTGCTCGCCGCCGGCCTGCTGTACCCGGCGCTGCCGCCCCGGTCGGTCCCCGTCACGTCGTTCGATGGCTGGCTTCAGCAGCTGACGACGCAGCCACTATCCGTCTTCACGTTGCCGCTGGCCGCCGTCCGCGCCCGCGGCGAAGACCTGATGCTGCCGGACCTGCCCGCCGAAAAACTCCCGACGGCGGCCGCCCAGGACGCGGACGGGCTAGAGTGGCCGCTGCGGTTGGCCGTGCTGTGGCAGGTCATCCGGTCCGGGCCGCTGCGGCGGACGCAACAGGGAGGGTTCTTCAAGCGCGACCTGGACCGCCTGCGCGGTCAACCGCTACTGCACGCCCCGCCGGCCGAGGCCGTCGGCACGGTTCCCGATCCGGACTTGCTGACGTTACTATTCGCCGTAGAAGAGGACATCGTCACTCCGACCGGCGACCAGATCGCCGCCGGGGCGTTCCCCGAGGGCTGGTCGCGCGGCGTTCACGCTGCCGCGGCCGGACTGTTCGCCGCGCTGCCGGGGCTGGCCTTGTGGGACCCGATCGACGGCTGGACGGATGACCCGGCCGCCAGCCGGTGGGTCGCACCGGTCGCGGTGCTGGTGCTGTCCGTACTCGCCGCGAACGATGAGAGCTGGGTTCCGGTCGCCGCCGTCGAGGCGTGGGCGCGGACGATGACCGAGGCCGCCACCGGCATGGCCGAGTCGCTGCTACTCGGCGTGTTGCACCAACTGCGGCTCGTTCAAGCGGCCAGGCACCAAGATGAATGGTACGTCCGCCTCAGCCCGCTGGGCCGCGCACTCGCCGAGGGGGCCAAGGCGCTACCACCGGACCGGCCGGCCGTCGAGCAGACGTTGCTGGTGCAGCCGAACCTGGAGATCATTCTGTTCCGCCAGGGACTGACGCCGGCCCTGATCGCCCGGCTGAGCCGGTTCGCCGTTTGGAAGTCGCTCGGCCTCGCCTGCACGCTCCAGCTCACGGCCGAGTCAGTGTACCACGGGCTGGAGGGCGGCGAGACGCTGGCTGACCTCGTCGCCCTGTTTGAGCGGCACGGCACCCGCGGGCTGTCGGAAACGGTGCTCGGGTCGCTGCGGTCGTGGGCGTCCAAGCGGGAGCGGGTACTGGTCTACCCGGCGGCGCTGCTCCTCGAATTCCGCACGACCGCGGACCTGGACCGGGCATTGCGGCAGGGGCTGGTCGAGCGGACGGTGGCGGACCGGATTGGCCTGATCGCCACCGAGGAGCGGATCGACTACGGCCAGTTCCGTCTCGTCGGATCGCGCGACTACCTGGCCCCGGACGAGCTGTGCGCCGATGTCGGCGACGACGGGCTGAGCCTGGCCGTCAACGAGAACAAGTCCGACTTGCTGCTCGACAGCGAGGTCCGCCGGTTCGCCGAGCCGGTGCCGTTCGCCGGCCCGGACGACCGGCCGCGCTACCGGATGACGCCGGCGACCTTGCGGGCCGCCCGCCGGCATGGCCTCGACGTCCGCGGCCTGGACGACTGGTTCCGGCGGCGGACGGGCGGCCCGCTCCCGCCCGCCGCCCGGCTGCTGCTGACCGGTGACGAGACGCCGCCGTTGGAGTTGCAGAACCTCGTCGTCCTGCGGGTGCCGACGCCCGAAGTCGCCGACGGCCTGACGGCGTGGCCGGAGACGCGCCGGCTCATCGCCGAGCGGCTGTCCGCGACCGTGCTATCCGTGCCGGCCGACGCCGTCGACCGATTGCGGGCGGCGCTGGCTGAGATCGGCGTCCGCATTGCGTGACCAGTTTTCTCGCTTCGTGCCGATCGCACGGCAGTCGCGGCTCCTCACACTGATAAAGTGACAGTGGTGAGAGGACGCTGTCACATGAGTGTCACCACCCCCATTTCGACGTCGTACGCCCAGGCCACTCTGGCCCTGTGGCATGACTTGACCGCCCATTACGGCCCGCGCGACTTTGCCCTGAGGCTGTGGGACGGGACCACATCCGGCCCGGACGCGGGCCAACCATGTCGGTTCACCGTCGCGCTCGACCACCCGGGGGCGCTGCGGCAAATGTTCTGGCCGTTCCGGGCGAACGTCGCGCTCGGCGAGGCGTACGTCTTCGGCGACTTCGATGTCGAAGGCGACATCCTTGCTTTCGTCGGCCTGCTGCGGCACCTGCTCTGGCACCACTGGCCGGTGGGCGACAAGATGCGGCTGCTCAAGTCCATCCTGGCTTTGCCGGCCGAAGGCCGGCCGCGAGACGAGCGGGCCGCCCGGCTCACCGGCAAGGCGCACACCGTCGAGCGGGATCGGCAGGCGGTGGGCTACCACTACGACCGGGCCAACGACTTCTTCGCCCTGTGGTTGGACCGGCGGCTGGTCTACTCGTGCGCCTACTTCCGCCGCGGCGACGAGGACATCGACACGGCCCAGGAGCAGAAGCTCGACCTGCTCTGCCGCAAGCTGCGACTGAAGCCGGGCGAGCGATTACTGGACATTGGCTGCGGCTGGGGCGGGCTGGTGCGGTTCGCAGCCGAGCGATACGGCGTCGAGGCCGTGGGCATTACACTCAGCCGCAAGCAGGGCGAGCTGGCACGGGAGCGCATCCGTGATGCCGGGCTGGAGGGCCGGGTCCGCGTCGAGTACTGCGACTACCGCGAACTGACCGACGACCGCGGATTCGACAAGGTCGTGAGCGTCGGCATGGTCGAACACGTTGGGGCGGCCGCCCTGCCGGCGTACTTCCAAAGTGCCTGGCGGCTGCTGCGGCCGGGCGGCGTGTTCCTCAACCACGGCATCGCCATCAGTGCCGCCGTCCGGCCGCCCAAGTGGCGTGCGTTCGGCAAGAAGTACGTCTTCCCGGACGGGGAGTTGGTGCCGATCGCCCGCCTACTCCGCGAGGCCGAGGCGGTCGGGTTCGAGGTCCGCGACGTGGAGAATTTGCGGGAGCACTACGCGCTGACGCTAGAGCACTGGATCCGGCGGCTGGACGCACGACACGCCAATGCGGTTGCGGCGACGGACGAGGTGACGTACCGCATCTTCCGGTTGTACATGGCCGGGGCCTGCCACGGGTTCCGCGCCGGGCTATATCGCCTGCACCAGTCCCTGCTGGCGAAGCCGGCGGACCGCCGCAGCGGGCTGCCGCTGACACGGGAGGACTGGTACGCGGCGTCAGGCGGCCCGCCGGGCCGGTGATAGAATTGACCGATACACGGCGCTCGTCTCGGCGGCACAGCGGTTCCAGGTGAACCGTGCGGCCCACGCCCGGCCGCCATCGCGGAGTGAACGGAGCCAGTCGTCGTCGGTGATGGCACGGGCGAGAGCGTGCCGCCACCCGGCCTCGTCCAGCGGGTCGATGAAGTGGGCGCGCGGACCGAGGACTTCGTGCAGGGCCGCGGTCGTGGAACTGATGACGGCCCCGCCGGCGGCTAGCATCTCCAGTGGCGGCAGGCCAAACCCTTCGTAGAAGGACGGGAAGGCGAGCGCCCGCGCTCCCGCGTATAGCCCCGGCAAGTGATCGTCAGGGGTGTAGCCGAGGTGCAGAACGCTGTCGTCTACGCGGATGAGGTCGGCGGCCTCGTCCACGTTCCACCCCCATCCGCCTGCCAGGACCAACGGGCACCGCCGTCTCAACCCCGTCGGCAGGTTCAGGTACGCCCGCAGCAGTGTGGGAACGTTTTTCCGCGGCTCGATCGTGCCGACGACCAGCAGGTAGTCCGCCGGCAATCCCAGCGCGCGTCGCGCCCGGTCGCTATCGGACGGGTCAGCCGCGAAGAATTCCGGCCCGACGCCGAGGTGCACGGCCGTCACCCGGTCCGGGGCGACGCCCAGGTGTTCGATGATCTGGCGGCGGACGGCCTGCGTGTCGGTCAGGACGTGTCGGGCGGCGGACAGGCCGCGGCGGAAGCGGCTCTCGTGATGGCGGACGCGGTCGGACGGGTGCCACTGCGGCTGCAGGATGACTGACAGGTCGTGGACCGTGACCACGGACGGGACGCCGCCGGCCAGGGGGATGAAGTTCGGCTCGTGGTACAGGTCGTACCCGCCGCGACGGCAAGCCGCGCGGAACGCCAAGCCCAGACAACCGCGGCCGGCCGCCCGCAGGCCATCTTTCATCGCGACGGTGAGGCGGCTTCGCCCGGCCTGCGGTGTCCCACCGGACCGGGCATGTTGAATGCGGCGGACGGCGACGGCGAGCGGGCCGGTCGGGAAGCCGTGCAAGTCCTCCGCCGGCATTTGCTCCCGCAGCGCGGCGAACAGCCGGGCGGCGTAGTGGCCGACCCCGGTCTTCGGCTTGAGCGTCTGCAGCAGGTTGAACACGACGCGCACGGTCACCTCCGTCACGGGTGTGGCCGGACGAATTGGGTGATCGCCCGGTCCCGGCACCGCCGCCGCTCGACGCGTGTCCGGTAGCGGCCCAGCAGCGCCTGCGGCAACCGAATGACGACCGACGCGACTGCGGCCGCCATCGCCCGCAGGTGGGCCGCCGTCTGTCCGGGCCGGTCGCCGTCGCGGGTGTACCGCCACAGTAGCCGCCCGGCCCGCAGCAACAGCCCGACGGCCGCCCACACGGCCAGGAACGGCTGCGCGTTCCACAGGCAGACCAGCGCGCGATTGCGTTCGACCTGCCGCAGCAAGAGCGGCGATGCCGCCCCGGCGCTGCCGCCGCACACGTGGTACACGACCGAGTCGGGCGCGTAGACGAACCGCCAGCCGCGTAGCCGGGCGCGCCACGCCAGGTCGAGGTCCTCGTAGTACATGAACAGTCGCGGGTCAAAACCGCCGACATCGTCCAGCAGCTCCCGCGTCAGCAGCAGGCTGACGCCGCTGCCGCCGAACACTTCGCTTGGGCGCCGCACGGCCGGTCCGTCCGGCTGGCGCAGGTCGCGGTCGCCACCGCGGCCGTCGCGATAGAGGACCAACCCGGTACTATTGACGAGCCCCGGCTCGTCTCGGAACACGACCCGCGACGTGGCCCCCCCCACCCGTTCACCCTGCGCCGCGGCTACGAGCGCAGCCAGCCAGCCGGGCTCGGGGCGGGTGTCGTTGTTCAGCACGACGACGTGCCGGCCGCGGGCCATGCGGAAGCCGAGGTTGTTTGCCCCGGTGAATCCCAGGTTCGCGCCCGCCTGGACGAAACGCACGCCCGGGAATTGTGACCGCACAAATTCGGCGGAGCCGTCGCACGAGGCGTTGTCGATCAGCAGGATTTCGTAGCGGTGTCGGGGTACTGTTTGCCGCTCCAGTGCCCCGAGGCAGTCGCCCAAGAAGTGCCGGCCGTTGTAGTTGACGACGACGACCGAAACGAGCTGGTGCCCGCGGACCATGTCAGGCGGCCGTCCGTTGGAAGTGGGCCTGGTAGGCGGCGATCGTCTCGGCCGGCGGGCCGACCTGGCGGACGCGGCCGTGGTCGAGCCAGACCACCCGCGTGCACAGGCCCTGAAGCGACCGCAGGTCGTGGCTGACGATTACCATCAGCCGGGCCTGGGCCATCATCGCGCGGATCCGCTGCGACGCCTTCTGCTGGAACGACAGGTCCCCGACCGACAGCACCTCGTCCACGATCAGGATTTCCGGCTCGGACGCGGTGGCGATGGCGAACGCCAGCCGGATCATCATCCCGGCCGAGTAGTACCGGACCGGCATGTCGAGGAACTCGCCCAGCTCGGTGAACTCGGCGATCGCATCCACCTTGGCCCGGATGGTCCGCGGCGTCTCCCCCTGGAGGTAGCCGCGGTAGTACATGTTCTCCCACCCGCTGGCGTCCGGCTCGAAGCCGAGGGTGATGTCGAACAGGGAGCTGATGCGGCCGCGGACGGCGCGGGTGCCGCGCGTCGGCTCGTAGATGCCTGCCAGGAGCTTCAACAGTGTGCTCTTGCCGGCCCCGTTGTGGCCGATGACCCCGAGCCGCTCGCCCTCGCCGACGTGCAGGGAGATGTCCTGTAGCGCGTGGACGTGAATGACCGGGTTGGTCGCCCGCTTGAACAGCCCGCGGACGAGGAACTCCTTCAGGGTGAGGTGCTTGAACCGCCGCACCTTGAAGTCCAGGCCCACGCCGTCGAGGTCAATGTTCACCATGTTTGTCCGCCCCAGGTGCCGCCCTGGTGTCCCGCGCCCGACGGTCACAGGTAGAAGATGAGTCGCTTCTGCATCCGACCGAGGACGGCCGCCGCGACGGCCGCCAGGGCGGCCGCGATGGCCGCCGCGTGCAGGTACTGGCCCGGCGTCGGCACCGCCCCGTCCAGGAGTGGCGCCCGGACCAGGTTCAGGAACGCCACTAGGGGGTTCCATTGCAGCAGCCAGCTCAGCCGGTGCCGCGGCAAGTCCGAGAGGCGGTAGATGATGGGCGTCAGGTAGAACAGGATCTGGAACCCGACCTCCGCCAGGTGCTGGGTGTCCTGGAAAAAGACGTTGAACGTGCCGCTCAGGGCGGCCATGGCCCACCCGAACACGAACATCAACGCCAGCGTCGGCACCAAGCTGAGCAGCGGGCCGACGCCGGGGAAGCCCCGCATCACAGTGCAGACGACCGTCAGTACGCCCATGCCCATCGCCAGGTGGAACAATGCCCCGAGGCTGGTGCGCAGTGGGTAAATCGCCAGCGGTAGCGGGCACTGACGGATGTACGCCTCGCTGATGATGAACGTGTGGCACCCGGCGACGGCACAGCCGACGACGAAACTCCAGCACACCAGTCCTGTCAGCGCGTGGGGGACGTACTCCCGCACGGAGACGTGCATGAAGAACGGGAACACGAGGCAGAAGATCGCCGTCATCGCCAGCGGCTGCATGAGGGACCAGCCGACGCCGAGCAGCGAACGGCGGTAGCGGGTCCGCAGGTCCATGCGGACCAGCGACATCCAGAAGTAGCGGAATCGCCAGACGGTGGCGAGATAGGTGGTCATCCGGTGTGCGTCCGTGCCCGGCCGGTCACCCCGGCGCAGTCGTGCGCCGGAGAGAATTCTCGATCCGCTGTAATACCTGAAAGTCGTCGGGGAATGAAGGCGAGGTTGCCGGCCGGAGGGGCAGGGCGAGGCCGTCAAGGCGGAAGGCGGTGCCGCCGCCGGAGTTAGCGCAGGCGCTGGTGGTGACGGCGACGGCCGCCGGTGTCGGAAGCGAGGCAACTCGGGGGGATAGGGCGACAATGGGAATGCGGCGGAGGTGGTCGCGGGCCGGCGGCGGCAGCTCCGCCAGCCCGCCGGCCCCGACGAGCAGGGCGGCGTCGGCCTCGCCGCGCGTCAGCACGCGGGCGGCGCCGTACTCTCCGGCGAACGATCGCGGGTAGCCGGCGTGCAGCCCGACAGCGGCCGGGTAGCCGGTCTGCCACGTCAGGACTTGGGCGGCTCCGACGCCGTTTCCGGGCGTGGGCAGTGGTACGGCGTAGAAGCGCGTGAATGCGTTGAGGTCGGTCGCCAAGCCGTGGGCGGCCTCGGCGGCGCGGCGGCCGGTCGGCGGGGCGAGGTCAAGGAACAGCACACCGAATTTGCATGCCTTGAAGTGCTCCGCGAGCGCCCGCCAGTCTGCGAACGACACCCCGGCCACCGGTCCGGCAGTTGGCTCGACAGCCCTCCCCTGGACCAATGCCCGCAACAGCCACAGGGCGGCGAAGTCCTCGCCAGGCGTCATCGGCAAGTGCAGGTCGTCGGCCGCGAACGCTATGGCCGTGGTTCGATCACCAACGACAATCACCATGCGGCCGCGGCCGCCGTCGGGCACGAACCGGCCGGTCACGTCCAGCGCGATATCGGACGCGAGCCGGGAGTACTTCTCGTGCGCGCGGCCTCCCCAGAAGACGACGAGATCGGCCCGGTTTTTCACCTCGCCAAGTGTGCAACTGACCGTGCCAAGGTCCGGCAGCAATGCCGCGGCGGGCGACGCTACAATGTCGAGGCACGCGCCGACGCGGTCGGCCAGGGCGACGGCCGCCCGCTGAGCTTCGCACGTCAGCGACGACAGGCCGTACACCAGCGGGTAGCGGGCTGCATTCAGGATTTCGGCGGCGCGGCTGACCGCCGCGTCCAACTTTGTCGGTTGTCCGTCAATCGTCGCCGGCGGCGCGTCGGCGGGTGGCGCGTCCGTCCGGCCGAGTCCGCAGGCGTCAGATACGGCAACGGCTCGGCAATGGCAGCCGCAAACGGGACATGCCGCCCCGTCCACTTGTCGCGGGTCGTCACCCATCTTGACCGCCCGCCTGCCCCGCAACCGCCAGGAGTTGTTCCAGATGGGCTCGGACCGAGTCGGCCGTCGC
>DASXAN010000239.1:0-3968 GCA_036406755.1 Gemmataceae bacterium | reverse complement strand
CTGGAGGCGTGGATGCCCGGCCGCGGGGACGGCGGCGAGTACGGCGAGGTCACGAGCACGTCCAACTGCACCGACTACCAGGCCCGGCGGCTGAACATCCGATCGAAGTCGGCCGGGCAGAAGGGGACGCGGTTCGTGCACACGCTCAACGGCACGGCCGTGGCGGTGACGCGGGCGCTGGTGGCCATTCTGGAGAACTACCAGCAGGCCGACGGGTCGGTGCTGGTGCCGGAAGTGCTGCGGCCCTGGACCGGGTTCGACCGCATCGGGCCGCGGTGAGCCGTCACGACTGGCCGTCGGTCGCCCGGAACCGCAGTTCGGCCGCCACGACGCCGGCGATCACCCGCACCAGTTGCCGCTCGCGCTCCGTGTTCTCCCAGACTCCGGCCGCGAGCCGGTCGATTTCCGGTAGCAATTGCCGCAGGCTCGCCCAGAGTTGATCCCGCTCGGCCACGTCGCGCAGGCGCGATTCGTCCGCCACGGCAGTTCCTCCTTTTCCATCGCGGCCACGGCCCCGGGCGTGCATCGTAACATGTGTCCTGTGCGGCGGCGAGCCGGTCCCTTCGCCATTGCGGCGTCCCCCGCCGATGCCGTACAGTTGACTTCAGCCCGACCGGAGGAGCCGACGCATGTCCGCCCGCCCCCGGCTGACCCTGGTTGCCGTCGCCGCGCTCGCGGCCGCGCCCTTCGCCGCCTCCCGGCCGACCGCGCCTGTGCCGGAGCGGCCGCCGGCCGCGCCCACCCGCCCCGACGTCAACGGCGACCCGCTCCCGACGGGGGCCGTGGCCCGCGTCGGCACCGTCCGCTTCCGTCACGGCTCGGACGTGAACCAGGTCACCTTTGCCCCGGACGGCCGGACGATCTACACGGCCTGCTACGGCGACAAGCTGGCCCGCGCCTGGTCGGCGGCCGACGGCCGCGAACTGCGCCGGTTCGGCGGCGACGCGGGGGTCGCTGCAGTGGCCATCTCCCCGGACGGCAACCTGCTCGCCACCGGCGACGACGGCAGCGTCGTGCACGTGTGGGAGGCGGCCACCGGCCGGGAGGTCCGCCGGATCGCCGCGGCACCTCAGGCCGACACCGTCCCCCGCCGCGTGCGGATCGGCGGGCGGGTGGGGCCGGTCGTCCGCTGGCTGCGGTTCGGACCGGACGGCAAGACGGTCGTCGCCGGATACACCGCGGGTAATGCGATCGTCGTCTGGGACGTGACGACCGGTGCCGAGGTCCGCCACTGGTCGGCCGACGAGGAGTCGGCCGTGGGCCTGACCGACGACGGCAAGTGGCTGGCCGTCGGCGGCGTCAACCGGGCGCAAGTCGTCGAGATGGCGACCGGCCGGGTCGCGCAGACGGTGTCGCTGTCGAACGACACGAACAACCCGGTGCCGGTGACGGCGGTGGCCCTTAGCCCGGACCGGAAGGTGCTGGTGACGGCGGCCGGCGACCAGACCGTGCGGTTCTGGGACGTCGCGTCCGGCAAGGAGCTGCGGCAGGGGACGGTGCCGACCTACGCCACGGCGCTGGCGTTCTCCCCCGACGCCGCCGCCGTGGCGATGGCCTACGAGGACCCGGACGAGTCGGGCGTCGTCGTCCTACTCGACCCGACGACCGCGAAGGAAGTGCGGCGGGTGGAGGGGCAGGTCCGCGGCACACAGGCGCTGGCGTTCTCCCCGGACGGCAAGACGCTGGCCACCGGCGGGGCCGGCCACACCCTGCGACTCTGGGACGTGGCCACGGGTAAAGAGGCTGGCGGCGGCGTCGGCCACCCCGGCCCGATCACGACCGTCGCCGTCAGCCCCGACGGCCGGCTGCTGGCGACGTGCAGCGTCCACGACAAGCTCATCCGCCTGTGGGATACGGCCACCGGCCGCGAGGTCCGCCGGCTCGACGGCCGCACGTCCGGCGTGGACGAGGTGTCGTTCTCGCCGGACGGCAAGCTGCTGGCGTCGGCCGCGTGGGACCAGCCGGTGTGCGTCTGGGAGGTCGCCACCGGCAAGCTGCGGCACACGCTCCAGGACCACGCCGCCCTCGGCCCGTACCTCCGCTTCGCCGACGACGGCACGACGCTAGCGACCGGCAGCCACGCCAACGTGGTCGCCCTGTGGGACTGCACGACGGGCAAGCTGGTCCGCGAACTGACCGCCCCGCCCAACGGCCTGTTGAGCCTGCTGACCTTCCACGACGGTCGCCTCCTGGGCTACGAGCGGCCCGACCCGGACGACGACAACGACGCCGCGATTGCGCTCTGGGACGTGACCGCCAACCGGCTTGTCCGCCGGTTCACGGGGCACAAGGGGATGGTTAACGGCGTGATCCTGTCGGCCGACGGGCGGATGCTCGCGTCCCGGGGCACCGACGGCACGATCCGCGTCTGGGAAGTGGCGACCGGTCAGGAGCGCCGGCAGTTCCGCGAGCCAGGCCTGATCCAGCAGGCGGGGCGGTGGACCGGCACGCAGTTCCTGGCGTTCGCCCCCGACGGTCGGACGCTGGTCACGTGCGCGACGGACGACCCGTTCGCCCGCCGATGGGACCTCGCGGCCGGCAAGGAACTGCCGCCCCTGGCCGGCCACCGCAGCTGGGTCGGGGCTGTGGAGTTCTCGGCCGACGGCCGGGTGCTGGTCACCGCCAGCCAGGACACGACCGCCCTGGTGTGGGACGGTGCCGCGGCCGGCCCGCCGGCGGTGGTCGCGGGTCGGCGGACGGAAGCCGAACTGGCCCGGCTGTGGGACGACCTGCGGGAGCGGGACGCGGCCCGGTCGTATCGGGCGATTTGCGAACTGGCCGGGACGGGGGAGCAGGCGGCGGCGTTCATCGCCGCCAAGTTGCGGCCGGCACCGCCGGCCGACACGACGCAGATCGCCCGGTGGATCGCGGCCTTGGACGACCCGCAATTTCAGGCCCGGGAGCGGGCGACGACCGCCCTGATGGGCGTGGCCGACCAGGCGGAGGAATCGCTGCGGGGCGCTCTGGAGCGGACGACGTCGGCCGAGGCGCGGCAGCGGATCAACCGCGTCCTCGACGCGGCCCGGAACGTGGACCCACCGCCGGACCGGTTGCGGGAGTTGCGGGCCGTCGAGGTGTTGGAGGCGCTGGGGGCGCGGGGGCAACTCGCGTCGCTGGCCCGCGGCGCGGCCGGGGCGTTGCTGACGCGCGAGGCCCAAGCGGCGCAGCGGCGGCTGGGGCGGCGCGGGTAGGGAAACGCGCGTTGAGCGGGGAGCCGGAGGCGACCGCGCAGGGTGTGTGCGGTCGCCTCCGGCTCCCCGCTCAACGCGGGTCACCACACCAACTGCGCGTACCACCGCCCCAGGTCCGCGAGCCGGTAGTGCGCGTTCAACCCGCTCGGATTCGGCAGCACCCACACCGCCGCGCCCGCGATCGTCTCGGGTTGCAGCCCCAGCGCGGCCCGCGGCCGGCCGAACGCCGTGCGGTACGCCGTCACGCCCAGGAACGTCACGGCCGCCGGCCGAAACCGCCGCACCTTCCGCACCAGCGCCCGCGAACCGGTCGCCAGTTCCGCCGCGGTCAACTCGTCCGCCGCGGCCGTCGCCCGCCGCACCAGGTTCGTCAGCCCGAAGCCGCGCTCCAGAAGCGTGCCGTCCTCCCACGGCGACAGCACCCGCTCGGTCAGGCCGGCCGCGTGCAGGGCCGGCCAGAAGCGGTTGCCCGGCCGGGCGAAGTGGTGGCCGACCGCGGCCGAGTACAGGCTCGGGTTGATGCCGCAGAACAGCACCCGCAGCCCCGGCCCGATCACGTCCGGAATCGACCGCCCGGCCGCGGCGGCGACCTCGGCCCGGCTCGGCTTCCACACACACTCCACAGGCATCCTCCGGTGACGTTACTGGTCCGTGCCGTTCGCCGGCCGGCCCATCGCCAGAGGCCTTGGATAGCCGCCCGCCACGGACCGGGGACAGAAAAACTAGCCCGTCGTCCCTTCCCGGGGAACTATGACAGCAGAGTCTTTTCGTCCCCCC
>DASXAN010000238.1:0-2220 GCA_036406755.1 Gemmataceae bacterium | reverse complement strand
TCGCGCTGGTCTACCTGCTGCCGGCCCTGGTCGCGCTGGTGTTCACGCTGGAGGCCGGGCTGTACATGAATTTCACGGCAGCCCACTTCCCGGCCACCTGCGACGCCCGCGCCTATGCCGTCGACGGGGCGTTCGGCTTCCAGCCGAGCTTCGCCACCGGCCGGCTGTTCGCGGCCCAACCGTGGCTGATGGTTCTCTGCGCCGTCATCTACTTCGCCCCGTCGCCGACGCTGGTCTTCGTCTACACGCTGCAGGTGCGGGCCAAACGTCCGCCGCCGGTGGACGTGGTCACGGTGCTGCTGGTGCTGGTGCTGGTCGGCTACGCCTTCTACTTCCTGTTCCCGGTGTGCGGGCCGGGGTTCGCGTTCGGCGAGCGGTTCCCCAATCATCCGCCGCCGGCCGGCGACGTGCTCGCGCAGCCGCCGCCGCTGGCGAAGCCGGACGCCTGGCGGAACGGGATGCCGTCGCTGCATTTCGGGTCGGTGCTGCTCGGGTACTGGCACGCCCGGCCGTTCGGCCGGTGGGCGAAGCTGGTCGCGGGCGTATTCGTCGCCGGCACGTTCCTGGCGACGATGGGCCTGGGCGAACACTACCTCGCCGACCTGATCGTCGCCCTACCGTTCACGCTCATGGTTCAGGCGGCCTGCACCCCCGTTCGGCCGAGGTGGCTGGTGTTCGGCGGGGCGGCGGCGCTCACGGCCTGCTGGTACGCCGTACTCTACGACGACGGCGTGTTGCGGTACGTCCCGGAGTTCGTCTGGGCGCTGACGGCCGTGACGGTGGTCGCGGTCGTCGCCCTGGAGCGGATGCTGTACCGCGCGACCGCGACGGGGGCGCCATGACGACCGCCCCGAGTCTGCCGGGCGTGCCGGTCCTCGGCCACCTGCCGGCCTTCCGCCGCGACGTGTTGCGCCTCCTGCTCGACGGCCGGCGGACGTGCGGCGACGTCGTCCGCTTCCGCCTGGGGCCGCTCGTTGTCCACCTCGCCGCCCACCCGGACCATGTCAAGCAGGTTCTCGTCACGCACCAGCACCACTATGACAAGGAGACCCGCAGCTCGGCCCGCATCCGCACGCTCACCGGGCCGGGGCTGCTCACCTCCAGCGGCGACGACTGGCTCAAGCTGCGGCGGCTGACGCAACCCTCATTTCACGCGCAGCAGGTGGCCGGGTTCGTCGGGCTGATGGCGGACGCGACGCGGGCCATGCTCGACCGCTGGGCGGCGGCCGCGAACCGGGAACAACTCGATGTCGCGTCGGAGATGATGCGGCTGACGTTCACCATCGTCGGCCGGGCGCTGTTCGGGGCCGACCTGTCGGCCGACGTCGAGGCCGTCGAGCGGTCGGCGACGGTCGTCATGGGCCACCTGTGGCACCGGCTGGAGGCGGTCGTGGCCGTCCCGGACTGGCTGCCGACGTGGCGGAACCGCCGCTTCCGCCGGGCGCTGCGGCGGCTCGACGAGGTCGTGTACCGCGTCATCCGCAACGACGTCGCCACCGGCCTGCTCGCACAACTCGCCCGGCGGCGGGACGAGGAAACCGGCGCCGCCCTGAGCGAGACGCAGCTCCGCAACGAGACGATCACCCTGCTCCTGGCCGGCCACGAGACGACGGCCAACGCCCTGACCTGGACGTGGTACCTGCTCTCGCAACACCCCGACGTTTACGACCGCGTCCGGGCCGAGGCGGCGGCCGTGCTCGGCGACCGCCCGCCGACGGCCGCCGACCTGCCGCGATTGACGTACACGGCGATGGCGTTCCGCGAGGCGATGCGGCTGTACCCGCCGATCTGGGTCATGGAGCGGCGGGTGGTCGCCGGCGACGCGCTCGGCGGGTTCGACATCCCGGCCGGGACGAGCCTGATCCTGAGCCCGTACGTGACGCACCGCCACCCGGACTTCTGGGACCGGCCGGACCAGTTCGACCCGGGGCGGTTTTCGCCGGAGCGGTCGGTCGGCCGGCACCCGTACGCCTATTTCCCCTTCGGCGGCGGGCAGCGGCTGTGCATCGGCAACCACTTCGCGCTGGCGGAGGGGCTGGTGATCCTGGCGCTGGTCGCGCGGGAGTTCCGGCTGGAGTTGGCGGTGGGGCAGGCGGTGACGCCGCAGCCGGGGATCACGCTGCGGGTGCGGGGCGGGCTGCGGATGAATGTGACGACGAACCGGCGGGGGCCTTAACAGTTCTCCCCCTCTCCCCTTGTGGGAGAGGGGGCCGGGGGTGA
>DASXAN010000237.1:0-1985 GCA_036406755.1 Gemmataceae bacterium | reverse complement strand
ACGCTCTTGTGGCTGCCGTTCGGCAAGTTCTTCCACATCTTCCAGAGGCCCGCGCAGCTCGGCGTCTCCTTCTACAAGGACGCCGGCCGGGAGGGCGAGCAGGCCGTCTGCGCCCGCTGCAGCCGCCCCTACGCCCCGAAGATTCAGGTCGATGATCTGATCACCGTCGAGCGCCAGCTGGGCTACCGTTACGAATTGCCGGGCGACCCGGCCGGGCACTACCAGCGCGTCTGTCCCGCCTGCCGGCGCAAGGCGTTCGCACTCGCCCAGGGCCGACTGTTCGCGCCCGTCACCAGCGAAGGATCCACCGATGGCCAGTGAACCCGCCCTGACGCCCGAGCTGCTCGCCACGTTCGGCCCGCAAAAGGCCTACCCCGGCGGGCGGCGCCTCGACACAAGCGTCGAACCCGACCGCCTGGTCAAGACCCACTGCTGCTTCTGCGGGCAGCAGTGCGGCATCCAGCTCAAGGTCAAGGACAACGAGGTCATCGGCTTCGAGCCGTGGGAGGACTTCCCGTTCAACCGCGGCATGCTCTGCCCCAAGGGCGTCAAGCGGTACCTGCAAGGGGCCCACCCCGACCGACTGACGACCGCCTTCGAGCGCGACCCGGCCGCCCCCGGCGGCTTCCGGCCAATCGCCTATGACGCGGCCATCAAGCGCGTCGCCGATGCCATCCGGCGCATCCAGTCGCAGCACGGCCCGGACGCCTTCGCCGTCCTGACCGGCGCCAGCCTGACGACCGAGAAGACGTACCTGATGGGCAAGTTCGCCCGGGTTTGCCTCAAGACCGCCAACATCGATTACAACGGCCGGCTGTGCATGGTCAGCGCCGCCGCCGGCAACAAGAAGGCGTTCGGCATCGACCGCGGCGGCGCGCCCTGGACGGACATCCTCCAGACCAAGCTCGTCTGGGTCAGTGGGGCGAACGTCGCCGAGTGCGCCCCGATCACGACCAACTACGTCTGGCAGGCCCGCGAGAACGGGGCGAAGGTGATCGTCGTGGACCCGCGGATCACGCCGCTGGCCCGCACATGCGACCTGTTCCTGCCTGTCAAGCCGGGCCGGGACGTGGCGCTCTTCAACGGCGTGCTGCACCTGATGATCGAGCACGGCTGGCTCGACCGCGACTTCATCGACAACCACACCGTCGGGTTCGAGCAGGTGGCGGAGCACGTCAAGGAGTGGACGCCGAAGCGGACCGCCGAGGTCACGGGCATCGCTGAGCGACTCATCCGCCAGGCGGCGGAGTGGTGGGGCACGGCCGAGTCGAGCTTCCTGATGCACGCCCGCGGCATCGAGCACCACACCCACGGCGTGCAGAACGTGCTCGGGGCGATCAACATCGTCCTCGCCTCGGGGCGGATCGGCCGGCCGGGGTGCGGCTACGCCACCATCACCGGCCAGGGCAACGGCCAGGGCGGCCGGGAGCACGGCCAGAAGTGCGACCAGCTGCCCGGCGGCCGCGACATCTCCAACCCCGAACACCGGGCCCACGTCGCCCGGGTCTGGGGCGTCAACCCGGACGACCTGCCCGGCCCCGGCGTGGACTGCTACGAGATCTTCCGCAGGGTGGACCGCGGCGAGGTCCGCGGCCTGCTGTCGATCTCGTTCAACCCGAAGGTGTCGCTGCCGGACAGCGACTTCGTCGCCCGGATGCTCGACAAGCTGGACTTCTACGTCGCCATCGACTTCTTCCTGAGCGAGACGGCCCGGCACGCGGACGTGGTGCTACCCGGCTCCTTGCAGGAGGAGGACGAGGGCGTCGTCTGCACCGCCGAGGGCCGGGTCATCAAGATCAACAAGGCGATCGACTGCCCCGGCGACGCCCGGCAGGACTGGCGGATCATCCAGGACATCGCCCAGGCGCTGGGCCGGGAGCGCGGCTTCACGTTCGCCAACCCGGGCGAGATCTTCGCGGAGCTGCGCCGCGCCTCGGCCGGCAGCGTCGTCGATTACGCCGGCATCACGTACGAGCGGGTCGAGC
>DASXAN010000236.1:0-5128 GCA_036406755.1 Gemmataceae bacterium | reverse complement strand
CGAGCGCCTGACAAGCGCTCGCTCCGCCCCCGGCGTAACGGAAACCTATGCTGCTAAGCCCCTTGCAGCGTCACGGTGACGTCCTGCTGTTGGCCCTCACGGCGGACGGTGACGGTCACCGTCTCGTCCGGCTGGTGTTTGCCGACGATCTTCTCGACATCGGTGCTGCTCCGCACCGCTTGGCCGTCGATGGCCACGATCACGTCGCCGAGGACCACGTCGCCGTCCTCATTCCGCCGGGTCGGCTTCAGGCCGGCGTCGGCCGCCCCGGAGCCCGGCTTGACGTCATAGATCAGCGCCCCGTTCCGGACGCCCAGGCGGCGCGCCTGTTCGTCGCGCACCAGCGTCACCCCCAGGCTCGCCTTGGCGACCCGAGCCGTCCCCTTGGCGATCAGCTGCGGCACCACCTGGTTGACCATGTCCACCGGGATGGCGAAGCCGATGCCGGCGTACCCGCCCGAGGGACTGATGATGGCGGTGTTGACGCCGATCAGCCGGCCGGCGCTGTCGAGGAGCGGCCCACCGGAGTTGCCGGGGTTGATGGCCGCGTCCGTCTGGATGACGCCGCTGATCGGCCGGTTGCTTTCCGACTTGATCTCCCGCCCCAGGGCGCTGACGACGCCCGTGGTGAGCGTGTAGTCCAGGCCGAACGGGTCGCCGATGGCGAACGTCTTCTGCCCGACCTGTAGGTCACTGGACCGACCCAGCGGGATCGGGCGGAGTTTGTCCGCGGCCACGTCGATCTTGAGCACGGCCAGGTCGTAGTCCGGGGCCGCCCCGGTCAGGCGGGCCGGGTAGGAGTTGCCGTCGAACAGCGTCACCTTGGCGGCGCCGGCCCCCTTGATCACGTGGTAGTTGGTCACAATGTGACCCTCCTGGTCCCAAACGAACCCGCTGCCGGTGCCCTGGGGGATCTCGTGCAGGTCCAGCGTGAACCGGTCCCGCTGGACGGCCAGCGTGGTGATGTAGACGACGCTCGGCGACGCTTCCTTGAACAGATCGATGGTGGCTTTTTCGTCGCCGGCCAGGTCGCCGCGGGCGGTGACGGGCCGCGGGGCGGCGTTCGGGTCGTTGACCGATCCGCGGCGGCCCCACCCGCCCACGAAGTACGCCACCAGCACGACTGCCGCCAGCAACACCAGCAGCGGCCCGATGAACGACCACGGGGATGAGCGCGGGGTACCCGCTTGCGGGTCGCCGGGCCGCGCGTAATGGGGTTCGTCAGCGTATGCCATCGGGTCACCTCCCGCACCGGTGCGGCGAACGTTTCCCGGACCGGACGCATTTATGATACCGTTTCGCGGGAGGCCCCGGCCTGCGTCGCGCCCTACACGTCGATGCCGACGGACCGCATCAGGGCGAGCGCGTTCCGCTGGCGGACGACGCCGGGCCGCATCCGGTAGTCGAAGACGAGCCGGCCGTCCTCCAGCCGGTCGGCGAAGTGGACGTTGCCCCCGGCCGGCCCCAGTTCGTCTGCGATCGGCGTGAGGGCCAGGTCGTGCGTCGTCACCAGCCCGACCGCCCCGGCGTCGACCAGTTTGCGGAGCACCGCGGCGGCCCCCGCCCGGCGATCCTCGGAGTTGGTGCCGGAGAGCAGCTCGTCGAGCAGGAACAGGACGGGCGCTTCCCCCTTGGCCAGGTCCAGAATCTGCCGCAGGCGGGTGATCTCGGCGAAGAACCGCGACTGGCCGCGCTGCAGCGAGTCCTGCACCCGCAACGTCGCACCGATCGCGAACGGCGACAGCCGTAGCCGCGTTGCCCGCACCGGCGCCCCGGCCAGCGCCAGCACCGCGTTGACGCCGACCGTCCGCAGCAGCGTGCTCTTGCCGGACATGTTGCAGCCGCTGACGACCAGTAGCCGCGGCCCACCGCCGAGGGCCATGTCGTTGGGCACGCACCGGCCGGAGGGTAGCAGCGGGTGCGCCAACCCTTCGCCCTCATACGACGGCCCCGCCTCGGCCAACTCGGGGAACGGGTCGGCCGGGTTTTCGTAGGCGTACGTGGCCAGGCCGCACAGCGCCTCGGCCCGGCCGGCGGCGTCGAGCCAGTCGGCCAGCCGGTCGCCGTGCCGCCGCCGCCACACTTCGATCGCCAGCGCCAGCCGCGTCAGGCACAAGACCGGGGCGGCAACCGGGGCCGTCCGCAGCCGGCTGAGCAGGCGGGCCAACCGGCGTAACGGCTCAGGCCCAAACGCCGCTCCGACCCCGGCCCGCTCCCAGCACGTGAGCAGGTCGGCATAGACGGCCACGGCCCCGGCGTAAGGCTCGATCGGTGCGAGCGCGGCCCGGACGCGGTGCCGCAGGCCCACCGCGGTAAGGGCGGCGACGGAAAGCACCACCAGAATCGGCTCTGGCCGTCCGGTGACGCACGCCGCCACGACGGCAACGGCCACGAAAACCGCGACGACCCCCGCGAGGCCGCGGGCGGCGGCCAAACCCGGCCACGTCGGCTGCACAGCCCACGCGCCGAACGCCGCCCGCTCGTCCCCCGACCGTACCTCGCCGCCGATCAGGTCGAGATCCTCCCGCAGGTCGAGTTGGTCGCGGAGGGCCGCCACTGCCGCCTGCCGACGACGGACTTCCGGCGGCAACGCGGGGTGCAGCAGCCAGCCGGCCAAGGCGTCCTGGCCGGCGCGGGTCCGGGCGGTGCAGAGCAGTTCGTACAGTGAGGCGTCGCCGAACAGGTCCAGGTCCGCGGCACAGGGGTGCTTGGGGTCGAGGTAGCGCCGCCCGGTTTCGCCGCGGCCGGGCCAGTCGCCGTCGAGGACGGTCAACCGGCGGTCGTAGTAAGCCGCCGACCGCAGCGCCCGCCGCCGCGCGTTGTGAACCCGGGCCGCCCAGAGGATCAGCACGACCATGAGTGCCGCCAGGCCGCCGAGGAGAAGAAGCACGCCCAGGTGCAGGCGCATGTTCACTTCTTCCCAGATGACGGCGGTGATCAACAGCCGGACGTTCTTCCAAGCCCGCGTGACCCGTTCGTAGCGGCGCGCCAGATCGTCCGCGCGGCGCTCCCGCGCCGCCCGGCGGCGGGTGTACTCGCCGCGAGCCGGCTGCGGCGGTTCGCTGACATTTGTCGTCATGGCGGCCCCGATTGCTGTCCGACCGTCCGACCCATGCTCTCCTGTCATTCGCCGGAACACGACCGATCTCGTTGCGTTTCCCGAAACGGAGGCACTTCGACAAAAAAAGCCCGGGGCCGTTCGGCCCCGGGCCTCGATCGGACGCGGCGCCGGTTCACGCCCCGGCGCCGACCGGCTCCCCGGCGGTGGCGCCGGCCTTGGCCGTGAACGTCAACTTCTCGTCGTCGCGGTTGTAGTCCACGACCACCGTCTGGCCGTCCCGGACCTTTCCGGCCAGGAGCAGCTTGGCCAGTGCCGTCTCGACCTCCTTCTGGATCACCCGCTTGAGCGGCCGGGCGCCGAACGCCGGGTCGTACCCGGCCCGGACCAGGTGCGTCCGGGCGGCGTCGGTCAGCTCCAGGGCGATCTTCCGCTCCGCCAGCCGCTCCCGCAGCCGGCCGAGCTGGATCTCGACGATCTTCTTCAGCTGCGCCTCGGTCAAGGCGTGGAAGACGATGACCTCGTCGATGCGGTTGAGGAACTCCGGCCGGAAGTGCCGTCGCACCTCGTCCATGACCGCGTCCCGCAGCTTCGCCTGCTCCTCCTCGTCGCCGGCCCCGTAGAGGCTCGCCGACTCGAGGATGCGGTGGCTGCCCAGGTTCGACGTCATGATGACGATCGTGTTCTTGAAGTCGACCGTCCGCCCCTGGCTGTCGGTCAGCCGGCCGTCGTCGAGCAGTTGCAAGAGCACGTTGAAGGCGTCGTGGTGCGCCTTCTCGATCTCGTCGAACAGGATGACGCAATACGGCCGGCGGCGGACCGCCTCCGTCAACTGCCCGCCCTCCTCGTAGCCGACGTACCCCGGCGGCGCCCCGATCAGCCGGGCGACCGCGTGCCGCTCCTGGTACTCCGACATGTCGATGCGGACCATGGCCCGCTCGTCGTCGAACAGGCACTCGGCCAGGGCCCGGGCCAGCTCCGTCTTGCCGACGCCGGTCGGCCCCAGGAACAGGAACGACCCGATCGGCCGGTTCGGGTCCTTCAATCCCGATCGGGCCCGCACGACGGCGTCGGCGACGGCGTTGACCGCCTCGTCCTGGCCGATCACCCGCTCGTGCAGCTCGTCGCCCAGGTGCAGTAACTTCTGCATCTCGCCCTCGAGCAGCTTCGACACCGGCACGCCGGTCCAGCGGCTGACGACCTCGGCGATGTCCGATTCGCTCACCTCGTCGGGGACCAGCTTGGCCTGCCCGTCGCCGTGGGCCAGCGCCGCCTCCTTCGCCTGCCGCTGCCGCATCAGTTCCGGCAGCTTGCCGTACTTCAGCTCCGAGGCGCGGTTGAAATCCCCTTCCCGCTGCGCCCGCTCCAGCTCCAGGTTGGTCTGCTCGATCTGCTCACTGATCGTCCGCAGTTCGTCCACGGAGTGCTTCTCGGCCTGCCAGCGGGCCGTCAGGGCGTCCTGCTCGGCCTTGAGGTTGGCCAGCTCCTGCTCCAGCTTCGCCAGCCGGTCCACCGACGCCGGGTCCTTCTCCTTCTTCAGTGCCTCCCGTTCGATCTCGAGCTGCATCACCCGGCGGGTCAGTTCGTCCAGCTCGGTCGGCATCGAGTCGATCTCGGTGCGCAGCTTGGCCGCGGCCTCGTCCACCAGGTCGATGGCCTTGTCCGGCAAGAAGCGGTCGCTGATGTAGCGGTTGGACAGCACGGCCGCCGCCACCAGCGCTCCGTCCTTGATCTTCACGGGCTCGTGGTGCTGCTCGTAGCGCTCCTTGAGGCCCCGCAGGATCGAGATCGTGTCCTCGACGGACGGCTGGTCCACGAAGACTGGCTGGAAGCGCCGCTCCAGGGCGGCATCCTTCTCGATGTGCTTGCGGTATTCATCGAGGGTGGTGGCACCGATGCAGTGCAGCTCACCGCGAGCCAGCATGGGCTTGAGCAGGTTGCCCGCGTCCATTGAGCCTTCGGTCTTGCCCGCACCTACTACTGTGTGCAATTCGTCGATGAAGAGAATGACCTCGCCGGCCGAATCCAGGACCTCTTTCAGGACCGCTTTGAGCCGCTCCTCGAACTCGC
>DASXAN010000235.1:0-2325 GCA_036406755.1 Gemmataceae bacterium | reverse complement strand
TCTCCTCACTCCCTCCTCCTCACTCCTCACTTTCTGCTATGCCTCCGCGAACAGCTGCACGTGTACCGGCCGGCCGTCCACCACCAGCCCGGCCCCGACCACGCCCGGCCCGGTCAGCCGCACGTCCTCGCCCACGCCCGGCGACGGGTAACTCCGCAGCGCCGCGTCGCACGCCCGCCGCAGCCAATCCTGCACCGCCTCGGCCGTCGGCGGCGGGGCCGCGTTGTCCGGCTGCTCCAGCGCGTCCAGGGCGTAGGCCCGGACCAGCTTCGGCCACAGCTTGGCCAGCGTCGCCGGCCGGTCGAACAGGTCCGCCCCGACCACGCGGCCGTGGACGGCGAACACGACGCCGCGGCAGCCGGCCGGCGGCGTGAGCTGCGTCAGCGCGTCGTTGAGCCGGTCGCGGCGGTCGTCGTACGCCTGCTCCAGCGCGACGGTGTCGGAACTCGACCCGACGGCCGTCAGCTTCCGCGACACCTCCCGCCACACCTCGCCCTGGACCGACTCCGGCCGGGCGAACGCGGCGTAGCTGGCCGACACCTGCTTGGCCATGATGGCCCGCAGCTTGCCGTGCGAGGCGGTCGCGGTCGAGCCGAACTGGCGGGACCGGTACGCCCACCGCCCCTGTTCGACGCAGCTGACCGGGACCGGCAGCTCGGCCCCGGCGTCCACGAACAGGCTGGTGTTGAGCACCCGGTTCTGCTTGGCCCCGACGAGCTGCTCGCCGGCCATGAGGAACACCCGGCCGCCGCGGTTGACCAGCTTCAGCGTCGGCACGGTGCCGCCCTCGGACAGCTCGGTGACTTCGAGCGAGCCGGCGGCCAGGGCGTCGTCCAGGGTGGCGTAGTCGAGGGGGTCGTCGGCGGGGCCGGACAGGCCGAACACGGTCAGGCCGGCGGCGTGTTGCGGCGCGGTGACGGTGAGGCCGGGGAGCAGGTCGGCAACGGCGGCGGGCACGGGGCGTCCTCCGGGGGCGAGAGGCGGGCGCGGACCCCGGCCGCGCGGCGCGGGGGCGCCCGCAGAATCCTCGACGGGATGTGCGGCGACGGGCGTGGAGCGAAAGTGAATCGGTTAATTGTACGAGGGGCGGTCAAGGGGCCGGCGGCGGGGCGGACCGCCGCGGCGGGGCGAGGACGAACGTCGCCAGCACGACCGCGGCGAACGCCACGTACCCGACGGTGAACGCCCACGGAGGTGCGTCAACGAAGATGAGGTTGTGCAACAGGTCGCCGACGAACGTGCCGTGGCTGACCTCGTCGCCGGCCAGCTCCCGCAGCCGCTGCTCCCACGTGGTCAGCGGGCAGGCGACGTTGAAGACGGCTTCCGCGGCGACGATCGAGATGGCGACGAGGTGCAGGACGCGGAACCACCAGTTCCGCACCCACCGCCAGTTCCGCCACAGACCGATGAGGATGAGCACCTGGCCGACGACGACGAAGGCGACGTAGGCGGAGTGGACGGCGACGACGAAGTCGGCGAGGAGGCGGTAGCGCATGGCTACCGACATGATGCAGTCAGGGAGGCGTTATTCCGTGTTTGTGTTTCGCGCTCGCAACTTGGTGCGGTGCGCGAACCGTAAACACTATTTGACCCCCGCCAGGTACCCGAACCGCTGCCGGAACTGGTCCGCCGACAGGTTCGCCGCCGCGGCCAGCTTCGATAGCTGCGGCTCGTCGAAGTCCGACCGCTCCAGCCGGATCATGTACCGGCGGGCGCACTCGTACGTCTCGCTGGCGATGTCCACCTTCCGCGGCCGCATCCGCCCGGTCGCCGGGTTGATCATCTCGTCGAACGGCAACGGCTGCATCTTGCCGCCGACGAACGAGATCACCGCCCCGTACCGCTTGGCCGCGTCGGACCGCAGGAACTTCACCGCCCCGTACCCCAGGTCCCGGGTGTACTCGGCGTCGAACGGGATCGGGTCGGCGCACCGCAGCTCGTAGCCGAGGTCCTTGTCGATCAGCGTCATCACCAAGCCCAGCGCCTTCAGCCGGTCCGTCAGGCGGTCCTTGATCATCCGGCCGAACTCGATCTCCCCCAGCCGCAGGTGGCCGTGCGGGTCCCGCTCCACCGACCCGTACTTGCCGAGCTGCTCCCGGCCCATCGCCTCCAACAGGCCCGCCTCGCCGATCTTCTCGATCAGCCCCTCGGCCAGGACGACCATGCCGTAGCCCTTGCCCTGCGTCTTCCGCTTCAGGATCGAGCCGATGATGATGTCGCACAGCTCGTCCAGGGACAGGGACCGGTCGGGGAACTCCTCCGGGATGAGAGTGAGCGTGGCGGCGGCCGCCTTGCCGATGCCCAGCGCCAGGTGACCGGCCGCCC
>DASXAN010000234.1:0-3899 GCA_036406755.1 Gemmataceae bacterium | reverse complement strand
GGGGCTGAAGCTCGGGCCGCCGGTCAGGCCGGACACGTCGAGGATCGGGCCGGCCGTGGCGGTCGTGCCGACGGTGATCGTCGGGCTGCCCGCCAGCGACGCCGTGCCGGTGTACTTCAACGTGCCGGCCGTGACCGTCGTGTTGCCGGTGTAAGACGTGTTAGGCAAGACCAGCGTGCCGGCGCCGTTCTTGAAGACGCCGCCGGTCCCGGTCACGGGGCCGGCCCAGGTGGCGGTGACGCCCGTCGCCGCGTTGCCGGTGACGTCACCGTTGAGCGTGATCGGGTTGTTGATCGAGCCGGTGGCCAGGGCGAAAATCGACGGGGCGGTGACACCGCTCGAGTTCTGGATGGTGACGGGGCTGGTACCGAGGTTCGCTTGCGTGGAGTAGCTGAAGCCGGTGGTGTTGGTGCTGCCGGCGTTCATGACGATCGGCACCCCACCGGTGATGGTGCCCTGGAAATTGGCGATGGCGGTGAAGCCGCCGAAGGCGATGAGCAGGCCGCCGGCGTTGGAGATGTCGCCGGTGAAATTGGCCCGCCCGTTGGCCAGGATGAACGTGCCGGGCCCCGAGACGTTCCCGCTCAAGATGGTCGCACCGGTGCCGGAGCCGCCGCCGCCCTGGAGGTTCAGGCTCGTGTTCAGGGTGATGTTGCCGGCGAGCGTCTGCGAGCCGGTCGAGTTGCTCAACGGGCTCAGACCCACCACGAAACCGAACCGGTTCAGTGACAGGCCGGCGGCGTTGGTCGCGCCGTTGTCGATCACGAGCGGCCGGCTGATGACGGCGTTGGCTCCGGCCGCGGAGATCGACAGCGACGGGTTGACCGGCAACAGGTTGGTGTCGTTCGCGGGCACGCCCGCCACGATCGGGCCGGTGCCCGGCAGGTTATTCACGCCGATGCTCAGTGTGCCGCGGCGGACCTCGATCGTGCTGGCCGCCGGCAGGGTGCCGGTGTTCAGGTTGAGCGTGCCGGCGCCGATGTTGGAGACCGTGCCGGTCAGCCCGCTCAGGTCGCCGGCGAGCGTCAGCGTGCCCGACGCGGCCAGCAGCCCCTGGCTGCCGGTGACGGGGGCGTTGACCGTGTTGGTGCCGAAGAACACGCCCGGCGTCGCACCGAAGGCCAGGGTGCCGGGGCCGGCGATCGTGTGCGTGCCCGACGCGCTGAGGACCATGCCGGTCGCCACGGTGAGCGTGTCGCCCGCCGTGACCGTGGTGGTCGCCGCCGCCGTCGTCTTGAGGGCGTTGATCGACACGCTGCCGGCGGTCGCCGTGCTCGCGGCGAGGGCGACGTTGGCCCCGGCCGCCAGCGTGGGCGAGTACGAAGCGGCCGGCAGCGGCGAGAAGCCGTTGGCCGCGTCGTAGAAGACGAAGTCGGTGGAGTTGGCGACGCGCGGGATGATGCCGCCGGACGCCGCGGGGACCGTGCCGCCGACCTTGAGCTGACCCGTCGCGCCGAGGACGGTGGACGTGGCACTGATGACCATCGCGGACCGCGGGTCCATGGTCAGGTTGCCGGCCACCGTCAGGGCGGCCGTGCCGCCGCTCGCGCCGGGGACGAGGCCGACGGTGCTGGTGCCGCCCGTCAGGCTCATCGAGCCGACGGTTTCCGTCGAGGCGGCGCCGGCAAACCCGCGCAACGTCAACGTGCCGTCGCGCATCGTCACGGCGGCCGAGTCGGCAAGGCGGTTGGGGTTGTTCGCGGCCGCGACGAGCGGGATGCCGCTGCCGCCGCCGAACGTGCCGGTGCCGGTGCTGTTGTCGAGGGTCAGCCCCGCGCCCGAGAGGATTTGGACCGTCGCCGCCGAGCCGTAGGAGCCGTCCGCGCCCAACAGGCTCATGCTCGCGTTGACGACCTTGAGGCTGGTCGAGGCGTTGGTGCCGCTGGCGAGGCTGTTGCCGAGCGTACCCGTGTTGATGACGGTCGAGCCGGTGTAGGTGTTGTTGGCGGTCAGGGCGATGCCGTCCCCACCGCCGAAGGTGCCGTTGTCGCGGTAGCCGAGCGTCTTCAACAACGAGCCGTTGCTGATCGGGCCGGCAAAGATGAGGTTGACGGGGCCGGAAAAGAACGTGACGGCCGAGCTGCGGACGATTTGCGTCCCGCCGCCGAGGTCGAGCGGCGTGTTGATGGCGTTGCCGAAGTTGCTGCTCCCCATGCCGATGACGTTGATCTCGCCCGTCACCCGCAGCGTTCCGGTCCCGTTCACGCCGTAGGCGGGGTAGTTAATCCCCTGGTTCTGGTTGGTGAACTGGAGTTCGCCGATCGTGACGTTGTTCGGCCCGATGTCCAGAACCCCGCCCGCGCCGAGGCCGACCTTGATGGTCGAGGGTAGGACGCTCGCGTTCATCACCCGCACCGTCCCGCCGATCGGCGAGGTGCCGGTCGGGGCCGGGCCGATGATGAGGTTGGCGCTCAGCGAGCCGTTGCCCGTCATCGGGAACGACGCCGTGACGTTCAGTGGCTGGCTGAGCTGCAACACGCCGGCCCCGATCTTCTGGATCGCGGTGACCGACGACGTGAGCGGGACGTCGACGATCGCCGTGGCGCCGGCCGTGACGTTGACGACGCCCGTCGTCTGCGTGCTGGTGCCGTTGACGAACGTGAGCGGGCCGGCCCCGTTCAGGACGTACTCGTCCGCGGCGAAGTTGATGCTGTTGACGGCGATGCCGGCCGGCACGGAAATCGTCCCGGCGCCCGTGGCGCCGAAGATCGCGCCGTCGCCGGCCGCGTTACTCCAGACCGCGCCGGTCCAGTTCGTGCTGGTCGTGTTCCAGGTGAAGTTGCCGGACCCGTTGTCCCAGGTCTTGTCCGCGGCCGTCGCCGCGCCGGCCAGAGCCAGGGTCGTCGCCGCCGCCAATCCCAGCCATCCCCGCATCGCGCACTCCTTCACCCCACCCGGTGTGGGCGGCGTCGCCTGGGCCATTGAGGGACAATCACTCAGTGTCATTACCGCGGCCGACGAACGAATCTAAAACGCCCGCCGCATTGATCCGTGCTTTTACCGGCCCGCCGGCCCGGGAACCTGATGGTCGCCGCCCGGCGCAAGTGGTATGCTGGGAGCCAATGTCCGCCCTGGAGCAGATGCAGACGCGGCTCAGCCTTCTGTTCCGGCTGACGAGGCCGGGCCCGTGCGACGAGCGCGCCTGGCAGGACTTCGTGGACCACTACGCCCCCCTCATCTACCGCTGGTGCCGCCGGTACAACCTCCAGGACTCCGACGCCAAGGACGTGACCCAGCAGGTGTTGCTGAAACTGGCCACCCACCTGCCGGCGTTCTCCTACGACCCGTCCAAGAGCTTCCGCGCCTGGCTCCGCACCCTCACCTACCACGCCTGGGTCGATTTCCTGTCCGACCAGGGCCAGCGGAGCAGCGGCGACTCCGGCGTCTGGCGGGTCCTGGCCTCGGTCGAATCCCGCGAGGACCTGCTGAAGCGGATCGACGACGAGTTCGACCTGGAGCGGCTGGAGCAGGCCATGGCCCGCGTCCGGGCCCGGGTCGAACCGGCCACGTGGGAGGCGTTTCGGCTGACCGCCATCGAGGGGGTGCCGGCGGCGGAGGCCGCCCGCCGGCTCGGCAAGCAGGTGGCCAACGTGTACGTGGCGCGGAGCAACGTCCAGAAGATGCTGCGGGACGATATCGCCGCGCTGGAGGCGGGTGCGGGCGGGGCGGCCGGGCCGGATTGACCCCGGCTTTAGATCGGCCGTGCGACTGCGGTATTTAGTTGGTGGACGCACACGCCGGCGATCAGGGTTGGCGGGCACCCCGGGGCGAGGCGTAGGCATGGGACGGCACGCTTGTCCGTCGGCGGACGAACTCGGCCGCCTGCTGGGCGACGGCATGTCCCCGGCCGAGCGGGCCGGGGTGTCCGACCACGTCGAGGGCTGCGCCGCCTGCCAGGG
>DASXAN010000233.1:0-1545 GCA_036406755.1 Gemmataceae bacterium | reverse complement strand
CGGCCGCTCGGCGGCGGCGACGATCGGGTCCACGATCTCCCACGCCCGCTCGATCTCGTCGGCCCGCATGAACAGCGAGGCGTCCCCCTGGATGGCGTCCAGGAGCAGCCGCTCGTAGGCTTCCGGCAGCGGCTTCTCGGCGTACGCCTCCTTGTAGCTGAACGACAGGTCCCGCGGCTGGAGCCGCACCCCGTCCACGTCCGGCTCCTTGGTCTGGAAGTTCAGCCGGATGCCCTCGTTCGGCTGGAGGACGAGGGTCATCCGGTTGCATTGCAGGACCTCGCCGGCCGGCAGCGGGAACATCAGGTGCGGCGGGCAGAGGAACTGGACCACCACCTCGCTGAACCGGGCCGCCAGCGCCTTGCCCGACCGCAGGTAGAACGGCACCCCCCGCCACCGCCAGTTGTCCACCCCCAGCTTCAGGGCGGCGAACGTCGGCGTCCGCGAGTCCGGCTCGACGCCTTTCTCTTTGCGGTAGCCCTCATACTGGCCGATTACCACCTGGCCGCACGCCTCCTCGACCGTCGGCACCGTGACCGCGTCGAGCACCTTCACCTTCTCGTCCCGCAACCGGTCGGCGTTGAACCGGGACGGGGCCTCCATCGCCACCAGCGTAAGCAGCTGCATCAGGTGGCCCTGGATCATGTCGCGGAATACGCCGGTCGATTCGTAGAACGCGCCCCGGCTGCCGACCGGCACCGTCTCGGCCACGGTGATCTGCACGTGCTCGATGTAGTTGTGGTTCCAGAGCGGCTCCCACATCGTGTTGGCGAACCGGAACACGAGGATGTTCTGCACCGTCTCCTTGCCGAGGTAGTGGTCGATGCGGAAGAGTTGGTCTTCGCGGAAGTGGGCGTGCAGCCGGCGGTTCAACTCGCGGGCGGTTTGCAGGTCCCGGCCGAACGGCTTCTCCAGCACCAGCCGACGGAACCCGCCCTTCTCCTCGGCCAGCCCGGCCTCGGCCAGCCGGTCCACGATCGCCGGCACCAGCTCCGGGGCGACCGACAGGTAGTACAGCCGGTCCCCGGCCTTTTCGCCTTCGCGCTCCCGCAGCCGGTCCCGAAGTGCCGCCAGCCCGCCGGCGGCCGCGGCGTCGCCGGCGACGTAGTGCAGCCGGCCGGCGAACTCCTTCCACTTGCCCTCGTCCCAGCCTTTGCCGGCCGCCGCCTTCGCCCCGCCGACGAGGTGCGCGCGGAACTGGTCGTCGGTCATCGGCGAGCGGGACACGCCGACGATTTGGGCGTCGGCCGGTAGCCGGCCCTTGCCGAACGCCTGGAACAGCGCCGGCACCAGCTTGCGGGCGGTCAGGTCGCCGGAGGCGCCGAAGATGACGATGGTCAGCGGCATGGCAAGGGCCCACCGTGGACAGGCGATGACTGGGGTCAGGGACTAGGGTATCGCGCTTTGGGGGCCGTCGGTATGATTTCCAGTGGACACTGACACTGCCCCCGGCCTCGCTGCGCTCGACCGGGGCTTTACCTCAGCGCCCTGACGGGCTGGAGACGGAGCCGTGTAGCCATGTAGGGTGGGCCGAGTTCCACGAGG
>DASXAN010000232.1:0-3753 GCA_036406755.1 Gemmataceae bacterium | reverse complement strand
CTATCGAGGGCGTCGGCGGCGACCGCCTCAAACTCTGCGGCGGACGCCCCGGCCAGCCAGGCGGGGCCTGCATCGTGGCTCAAGTCGGCGACCCAATCCAGGAATGCGGTGGAGAAGCACCGTTGCCGATGGTCGTGACGGTTCCCGCTACCCGGGCAAATGAGACGGGTCAGGACTGCGACCGCACCGTCAGCGGCCCACCCGTCGAGTTCCTTTACCAAGGGCGGGACCCAGGGCTCGATGGTATGGGCATTCAGGCCGGGCCCTAGCCCGCCCTTGTCGGTGCTGATGAGCCGGCGGTCGAGCAACTGGCGGAGAAGACCGAGGCCGACGAAGCCGCCGTGAGACGCGATCCCGTGATCCTTGAGTAAGGCGAGCCCCTCGCGGCCGATCTGCCAGGTGCAATAGCCGTGGTCGGGGATGTGTCCGGTGAGGTAGTAACCCCGTCCGTCGGCATACCGTTTGAGCGTGGGCATGGGCGGGCCCTCCGCGAGGTTAGTGAGGACAGTGTCGGCACTTCGACCGATCGGGCAAGTCATGACCGATCGTCCGGCTCCCTCATTCGGAGGATTGCAATCGCTCGGCGTGCCTGTGAGGGCCGGACCGTAACTCTACCTTGCGGCCGACACGCTGCCAAGCGCCGGATGGGCGGCGAGCTCTGACCGCTCAAATGATCCGTCCATACACAACCGGCGCCTGGTTTGCTGTCATGCCCAGCCTATCCAGCGACCTCGACCGGCCCGGCCGCCCGCAGCGCCTCCCGAACGGCCGCTTTCGTGTCGTCCATGAACCCCTGGCCCAGCATCCACTCCAGGTAGTCCGGGTGGTGGGCGGCGACGGTGGCCAGTGGCTGGCCGCGGTGCTTGCCGCGGGCGAACCGCAGCTCGCCGCCGACCCGGACGAAGAAACCGGCCAGGTCCACGACGTCTGGGCCGGCGAGGTGGCGGGTCATGTCCGGCACGGTCGCCGGCAGGTCGGGGTAGCGGGCGACCATCGCATCCAGGATTTCGGCCGTGGCGAGGACGTCGGCCGCCGCCGAGTGCGCGTCGCTATGCTCCCGCCCCAGGTAGAACCGCACCGCGGCGGCGAGGTCGCGCGGTTCGTAGCGGTGGAAAACCTCCATCGCGTCCACCACAGCACGGCCCTCTAGGGACAGCGGCCGGCCGACCCGGGCGAATTCGCGGAAGAGCAGCCGCAAGTCGAACCGCTTGACGTTGAACCCGCAAAAGTCGCAGCCGGACAAGAACGCGAGCAAGGCGTCGGCGATCTGGCCGAACTTCGGCGCGTCTGCGACGTCGGCGTCGGTGATGCCGTGGACGGCCATCGCATCCGCCGGGATCGGAACACCCGGATTAAGCCGCCGCGTACGGTGGGCCCGCGTGCCGTCCGGCATGATCCGCAGGACGCTGATCTCGACGATCCGGTCCGTGTCAGGGTCTGTCCCCGTGGTCTCGATGTCGATCACGGCGAGCGGGCGGGTCAGGGCGATGTTCTTGAGCATGGGTCCCTCGGGTTCCGGGCGTCGGCCTGCCGCATTTCGGGCGGCCCGTTGTGTCGTCGTCGGACATCAAAATCAAACGGCGCGCCGCGGCTCAATTATGCGCGACGCAGTTCCGCCGATCGTTCGGAACCAATTGCGTTTGAAACCCTTCCGTGCACGCCAAGGGTCGAATATTCGATCGAATCTGCCGTCGCGATCACTCCGGATGTACAATCGTGTTTGTGCAGTCACAAGCGGGGATGTGTCATGTCGTCCCGGCAGGTCCTGGTGAGCTGGATCGGGCACGCGGACCTGACCGCCATGTGCCGCGATCTGCCCGAGGCGGAGCGGGCCGAGGTCCAGGCGGCGGTCAAGCTACCAACCCGGGATGCCGAAGCCGCCGGGCCGGTCAAAACGGCGGTTGAAGCCCGGGACTGGGCGGCGGTCCACCTGCTCAGCAACTACCCCGCCACGGTCAATCAGGCATACGTCCGCTGGCTCGACCGCAAGCCCACGGTTCACGCCGTCGCGCTCTCGGACCCTACGGATTACGCCGCCGTGTTCGCGGCCGCCAACGAGGTGATGGGCCGCGTCTGGCAGGAGGCGGCCCGGACTCGGGCTCACCTATCCATCCTGCTCAGCCCCGGGACGCCGGCCATGACCGTCACCTGGGTGCTGCTCGGCCGGAGCCGTTACCCGGCGGAGCTCCTCCAGACGTTCCGAGGCCGACTCACCGTCGCCAAGATTCCTGACGAGCTGTTCGAGGAGATCGTCCCCGACCTGATCCGGGATCGTGACGCCGCCTTGCAAGACCTGGCCGCCCGCGACCCCGGAGACGTGCCCGGGTTCGAGGCCGTTGTAGGCCGCAGCGCCGCCATCCGGGCGACGGTCGGGCGGGCCCGGCGGGCCGCCCTCCGGGACGTGCCCGTTCTCCTCCTGGGTGAGAGCGGGACCGGAAAGGAACTTTTCGCCCGGGCCATCCACGCGGCCAGCCCCCGCCGGGGCAAGAAGTTCGTCGCAATTAACTGCGCCGCCGTGTCCCGCGAGCTGTTGGAAAGTGAGCTGTTCGGCCACGTCAAAGGCGCGTTCACCGGCGCTACGGCCGACCGCCGCGGCGCCTTCCAGGAGGCGGACGGCGGGACGCTGTTCCTCGACGAGGTCGGGGAGTGCGACGCCAGCATGCAGGCGAAGCTGCTCCGCGTGCTTCAGCCGCCGGACGACGACCCGTGCCGCCGGGTCTTCCACCGGGTCGGGGAGTCCAAGCCGACCACCTGCGATACCCGCGTCATCGCCGCGACCAACCGGGACCTGCACGCGGCGATCGCCCGAGGGGCGTTCCGGGACGACCTGTACTACCGCTTGGCGGTCATCACGGTCAAACTTCCGCCGCTCCGGGACCGGCGGGCCGACGTCCCCGAGTTGGCCGACCGGCTACTGGCGCGGGTGAATGCCAACTTCCGCAAGCAGGAGCCCGGCTACCGCGACAAAAAGCTATGTCCGGCCGCCGCGGCATTCGTCCGGGCCCACCCGTGGCCCGGGAACGTGCGGCAGCTCTACAACGCGCTGGTCCAGGCGGCGGTTATGACGGACGGTGCCCTGATCGACCGGCCGGACCTGGCCGACGCCCTGGCCGAAGTGCCGGGGCGTCCGGTCACCGACCCGTTGGAGCACCCGCTCGGCAACGGGTTCTCCCTCACCGACCACCTGGAGGGCATTCAGCAGCACTATCTACGGCGGGCCATGGCCGAGTCCCGCGGAGTGAAGCGACGGGCCGCCGAACTGCTCGGCTACGCAAACTACCAGACACTCGCCGCTCAGCTGGACCGGCTGGGAGTGGACGTGTCAGAATCGTGATCGAAAGTGACCCCAGTCCTTTTCTGCCAGGCCCAGGGCTGGTAATCGACCGCTGACGCCGGCCGTTTGCAATGTGGACGATCGTTGCAGTATCGGCAGGATCCGCGCCGGCAGTCCCGGCGCCAGTGCTGCCGTCGGGCTTTACTGGACAGGTTGGATTCAGACGCAAATCCAAGGTGAAAGCAGGACGAGAGCAGCTAGAGAATCGCCATGACGCGAATCGGCGACCGCGGACCGTGGTCGAAGCCCCACAGTTCGATCGTCTGGTTGAAGTGCAGCGACTCGCCCACTTCCTCCCAGATCTCCTCCGATAGCTGACAAAGCCTCTGGATCAGGCCATGCCCTTCTTGTTGAAACTCAACCACGATTTGTGCCGTCTCACCAAGAATGTTCAGGATTGTTCCTTGGATCCTGACCCG
>DASXAN010000231.1:0-4072 GCA_036406755.1 Gemmataceae bacterium | reverse complement strand
GCGCATCACCCGCAGGGCGTTCTCCAGTCCGACCGACTCGGCGTCCACCAGCTCGGTTAGCAGTGCCGCCCGGCCCTGGTTGGTCACAAACCGGTCCATCATCTCGTGCTCGGCGTCGCCCAGGGTGCGGTCGAACGTCTGCGCGGCGCTCATCATCTCGTGGCCGATCGTGCCGATCGACTGGAACAGGTCCGGCCACAGGAACTCGGCCGTGTCGTTGGACGTAAGCCGGCCGGCGCCGCCGCTGCCGACGTACCGGGCCAGGAGCAGGATCAGGTGCGTGACCTCGTCCGGGGCCGACCGCAGGCCGAACTCGGCGTCCCGCGGCGTCGCCGCCTTCATCAGCCGGGCCTTGGTCGCCTGGAGGATCGGCGCGTAGTACCGGCACATGGCCGGCTCCAGGTAGGAGATCGCGCCGCCCATGCCGTCGAACACGAGGCACGGCACGCCCGGCAGGAACGCCTGCCCGCCGGGGAAGCCCCAGACGTCGATCGGCAGGAACACGTCTTCGTCGGGTTGGGCAGCCAGGATCGCGTCCCAGACGGCGTCGGGGAACGCACGCACGGCGGACTGTTCATGGAACCAACGGCGGGCCACTTCGACGTCGCCGCGGCGGAGCGGCCGATGGAACCACTGGGCCAGCATCGCCTCGTGGCCGGCCATGACGAGGTGGTTGCCGGCCCCCGGCTCGGGCAGTCCCTTGCGCATGGTCAGCGTGTAGCAGGCCCGCTCGACGGCCACGTCCGGGACGGCGGCCCACATCGTCCGCTTGTAGGTGTCGGTGCCGCCCAGGAAGCCGCCGAGCAGGAACAGCTTGCCGAAGACCTCGGCGCGCATCGCCTCGCGTCGGGCGGCGAACGGGTCGGTCGCGGCGGCTTGTGTCATTACCCCCACCCGGCTCACCAGGGCGGACCACCGACGGCAAGAATACCAAGAATACCAAGAACACCAAGAACACCGCCTTGCCGCACTCCGAAAATGGTGGTCTTGACCGCGGTAGCGGGGTCGGAGCTTGGTGCCGGCGTGAAACCGGGCAACGCCGGTTGGCATTTCTGGCGCTGCCGGTTAAGCTATGCGGCGAGCGTAACTCCAATTGCCTGATGAGGTCGCGATGCCCGTCCGGTCGATCCGCACGTTCACCGTGCTCCCCCATCTGCCCGACCGCCTGCAACCCCTGCACAAGCTCGCATACAACCTGTGGTGGTGCTGGAACCCCGACGCCATCGCGCTGTTCCGCCGCATCGACCCCGACCTGTTCGAATCGCTGGACAACAGTCCCGTCCGCCTGCTCGGGGCGACACCACAGGACCGGCTCGAAGACCTGAGCAAGGACGACGGCTTCCTCGCCCACCTGGACCGCGTCACCGACAGCCTGGACCGCTACCTCGCCGGCCGGACCTGGTTTCATGACGCCTACGGCGACGCCGCGGCCGGCGTCCGCATCGCCTACTTCTCCGCCGAGTTCGGCATCCACGAGAGTATCCCCGTCTACTCCGGCGGCCTCGGCGTCCTGGCCGGCGACCACCTGAAAAGCGCCAGCGACCTGGGCGTGCCGCTCATGGGCGTCAGCCTCATGTACCGCGAGGGGTACTTCCGCCAGTACCTCAACCCGGACGGCTGGCAGCAGGAGCGGTACCCCGAGAACGACTTCTTCAACCTGCCGCTCATTCTCGAACACGATGCCGGCGGCCGGCCGGTGCTGGTGTCGGTCCCGCTGCCCGGCCGCGAGGTCAAGATCAGGGTCTGGCGGATCCAGGTCGGCCGGGTGCCGCTGTATCTGCTCGACTGCAACATCCCCGAGAACAGCCCCGAGGACCGCAACATCACCGCCCAGCTCTACGGCGGGGACAAGGAGAACCGGATCAAGCAGGAGATCGTCCTGGGCGTCGGCGGCGTCCGCGCCCTGCGGGCGCTCGGCAGAGAGGCGACCGTCTGCCACCTGAACGAGGGCCACTCCGCCTTCTGCGCCCTGGAGCGGATTCGGCTGTGGATGGAGGAGAAGAAGCTCGACTTCGCCACCGCCGCGGAACTCGTCAAGGCCGGCACCTGCTTCACCACCCACACCCCGGTCCCGGCCGGCAACGAGGTGTTCGCCACTTCGCTGATTGAGAACTACCTCGGCCACTATGTCGGTTCCCTCGGCCTGGACCGCAAGACGTTCCTCGGCCTGGGCCGGCAGAACCCCAACGACGACGGCGAGCCGTTCGGCATGACCGTCCTGGCGCTGAAGCTGGCCAACGTCGCCAACGGCGTCAGCCAGTTGCACGGTGCCGTGTCGCGCAAGATGTGGCAAGGGTTGTGGCCGGGAGTGCCGCAGGCGGAGGTGCCGATCACGGCCATCACCAACGGCGTGCACACCCGCAGTTGGCTGTCCCCGGAGATCGCCCAGATCTACGACCGCTACCTGGGCGTGCCGTGGGAGGAGCGGCCGACCGACTTCGCGGTCTGGAAGCGGGTCGAGCAGGTGCCGGACGCGGAGCTGTGGCGGACGGCCGAGCGGGGCCGCAGCCGGCTGGTGTCCTTTGCCCGCACCCGGCTGCGGCAGCAGCTCGTCCGCCGCGGGGCACCGCCCGGCGAGGTCGCCCGGGCGGCCGAGGTCCTCGACCCGGACGCGCTGTCGATCGGGTTCGCCCGCCGCTTCGCCACCTACAAGCGGGGTTCGCTGATCTTCCGCGACGCGGATCGGCTCGGGGCCATCCTCAATGACAAGGACCGGCCGGTGCAACTGATCTTCGCCGGCAAGGCCCACCCGCACGACACGGAGGGGAAGAAGGTCATCGCCGAGGTGCTACATATGGCCCGCCGGCCGGAGTTGCGGCCGCACGTCGTCTTCCTTGAGGACTACGACATGAACATCGCCCGGACGATGATCCAGGGCGTGGACGTGTGGTTGAACAACCCCCGCCGGCCGCTGGAGGCGTCCGGCACCAGCGGCATGAAGGTGTGCGTCAACGGCGGGCTGAACCTGAGCGTGCTCGACGGGTGGTGGGTCGAGGGCTACCAGCAGGACAACGGCTGGGCCATCGGGGCCGGCGAGGAGTACGCCGACCTGGCCTACCAGGACCAGGTTGAGAGCCGCGCCATCTACGACCTCTTGGAGGACGAGCTGGTGCCGACGTTCTACAGCCGCGGGTCGGACGGAGTGCCCCGGGAGTGGCTGAAGCGGATGAAGCGGTCGATCAGCACGAACGTGCCGTTCTTCAACACCAACCGGATGGTGCAGCAGTACGTCGAGGTGTGTTACTGGCCGTCGGCCCAGCGGCACCGGCGGCTGGCGGCCGACGGGCTGCGGCGGGCGGCCGACCTGGCCGGGTGGCGGCGGCGGCTGGCCCGGGAGTGGGGCCAGGTGCGGGTCGAGGCGGTCGAGGCTCAGGGGAACACGGACTCGCTGCGGGTCGGGTCGGAGCTGCGGGTGAAGGCCCGGGTCAACCTCGGGCCGCTCACCCCGGACGACGTACAGGTGCAGCTCGTCCACGGGGTGCTGGATTCGTTCGGCGAGATCGCCCGGCCGCACGCCGCGGCCATGTCCGCCAACGGCACCCCGCACGGCCCGACCTGGGAGTTCGCCGGGGCGATCGACTGCACGGCCAGCGGCCAGTACGGGTTCGCGGTGCGGGTACTGCCGAAGAACGAGGATTTGGGCAACCCGTTCGAGCCGGGGCTGGTCACGTGGGGTGCCTAAGCCGGCCGCTTGCGGCTATGCGAATAATGGCCCGCATAGCCGCAAGCGGCTGTTCCATTACGGCACGCCGATCGTCGTCTTATCGTCGCCCTTGAACAACGACTTGCTCTTCGGCTGGTGCTGCTGCACCCACTGACCGAAGTCGGCGGCGTTGGGCATGTTCGCCTGGTTGCCCTGCACCATTGCGGACAGGAGGTCCCGCTCCGCGGTATCGAGCAGGTCCTTGACCAGGGGACTGTCCTGCAACTTCCACTCCCTCGACCGCGCTTGCCAGGTGTTCAGGGCGTCCCGCAGCCGCTCGGTTGACGTCTTCCACGGCGTCGAGGTCAGGTTGTTGTTGGGCTGGTAGAGCAGGGCGATGTCGTGCAGCGCCCGGCCGATGTGGTACAC
>DASXAN010000230.1:0-3970 GCA_036406755.1 Gemmataceae bacterium | reverse complement strand
CCACGACGGCGGCGGCGTGTTCGCCGGCCTGTCGAATCCGTTCGAAGCAACCCGGTATCACAGCCTGGTAATCCGCCGGGACAGCATGACCGACCCGGACTTCGAGGTGTGCGCCTGGACGGCCGAGGGCGAGATCATGGGCGTGCGGCACCGCCGCTGGCCGCTGCACGGCGTCCAGTTCCACCCGGAGAGTTTCCTGACGGTCGAGGGGCCGAGGTTGCTGAAGAACTTCCTGTTGATGAAGGAGTGACGTTGACATTTCGCGCCCGGCCGCCGGGCGCGAAACGCGAGCGCTTCAGTCGTTCAGAGTCTTCTCGAAGATGACGAGGTTGTCGCCCCGGTCAGGGTCCCAGCGGATGCCGGCGACGATATACTCCAGCTCGATCGCCAGGTGGAGCATCGGTCGGGCCGAGTTGTGGCACTCCAGCCGGACGGACTCGTACTCCTGCTCTCGCGCCCACTCGTGGACCGCCTCCATGAGCTGCGTGGCAATCCCCTGGCGGCGGAAGTCGGGCAGCACCCCATAGAACCAGGCGAAGAACGTCGTCGGCTTCAGCTCGAACCCGAGGAAGAAGCCGACCGGCTGGTCCTTGATGCGGGCGATCATGCGGAGGGCGTTGTACCGCCCGCGGAACCGGCGGCGGAACGACTCCACGTCCCGCGGCGGCCGGTAGATCTGGTTGTACAAATCGACAATGACCGGCAGGTCCTCCTGACCGACAATGTCGATGATGGCGTCGGCCATGGCCCCCTCTCGTGCGACCGGCTCTTCCCCAAACCTACCTCATTCTACCGGTCGGGGCGATGGAGGGATGCGATCAGGTCGTCCCAGGACGGGACGTTCCAATTCGAGACGATTTCCTCGGACGGGTCCACCTCGTCGGCGTCGGCCGGCTCCTCGTCGCCGGCCGCGGCCCCTTCCGCCTCGTCCGCGGACTGGGCGGCCGGCTCGGCACCGGCCTTCTTCTTCCGCCGCGACCGCCGCCGCCGCTTCTTCTTGACCGGCTGGCCCTCGGCCAGTTCCTCGCCGGCCTGCTCCGCCGCCTCCGGGTCCACCTCGGGCACGGCGGCGGCTTCCACGTCAGACCCTTCGACTTCGGCTTCCTCGTCCTCGACCGCCGGGGCGCTGTTCGCCTCGACCGCCTCCTCCGGCGGGATCACGAATTCCTGGGCCGGCGGCGCGGCAGACCGGCCGCGGCGGCCGCGGGGCGGCGGCGGCTCCTCGGTCGGTTCGGGGCTTTCGGCCGCCGGCGGCTCGGGGGCCGCGGACCGCCGCCGCCGGCCGCGGCCGGTCGGGGCCGGCGGCTCCGGCTCGGCGGCCGCTTCCGCCTCGTCGGCGACTTCGGACTCGGCGGCGGGTGCCGGCTGTTCCGGTTCGGGGCCGACGTCGAGGCCCAGTTCGGCCGCCAGGCGGCGCCAGTGATCGTCGTGGTTGGGGGTGTCGCTCATGGGTGTCCGGCCGGTGGCGGGATGGGACGCACGGATGAATGCGATCATTCTACGAACCGGCCGCCGCGCGAACACGCCCGCCGGTCAGGCCGCCAGCCGCCGCGCCCCGCCGCGGACGTCGATCACCCGGTCGCCCGGGCCGGCCCCGAACCCGTCGGCCAGCGCTTCCCAGACGGGGCCGCCGTCGGGCAGGTCGTCGGCGAAGACGACGTACACGCCCGGCTGCGGCGCGACGACCTCGGCGACCTGATCGGCCAGCTCCGGCCCCGGCTCGGTCAGCCCGGGGAACCACTGGCGGAAGTACCGGGCCCACTGGCGGCTCAGGTCGTCACGGGACGGGAGCAGGTAGAAGACGGCCATCGGCGGATCCTCCGGCAGGCACAACCCGGTAGGACTATCGGCCCGCCGGCGGCCGGCCGACGGGCCGCACCCGTTGCTCCCCCCCGCGCGCGTTTCTTCCCTCGTGTCGTTGCTGGCGCAGCCCGCGCAGCAGGCGCAGCCCGCACTGCTCCCCAGGCCGCGCGGGTGTTGCAGCCGGTACCGGTGTCAGCGGTCACCATTTAGGCCGTGTTCATGGGCGGCGCCGGCCCGGCGGGGACGGACGCATCTAGCAACTTGACCAAAACTTGCGACCGCCGGCCGCTGCGTTCGTAGCGCTCCCGGCGGGACGGGGGCAGGTCGTCCGGCGTGCCCGGGCGGTAGCCGGCCTTCTGGACGAAGAAGTTGAACGCCTGCGTACTGAGGCAAAACAGCTGCTCGGCACCGAGGGCGCGGGCGACCGTCTCGGCATACTGCGCGAGCCGGACGCCGATCCCCTGGTTCTCGAACCGATCGCCGACGAACAGGCAGGCCAGCTCCGCCTGCTGCGTGTCCGCGTAGAAGTGCAACGCGACGCACCCGACCGGCGAGCGGTCCACCTCGAAGACGTAGAAGTCGCCGATCTGGCGTTCGATCTCCGCCCGGGTGCGCTGGAGCAGTTCGTCGTTGCGGACGCCGTGCTGGATCAAGCCATAGATGGCCCGCACGTCCTTCTTCTGGGCCGGGCGGATCGCCTGGTACTCGTTGGCGTACACCAGCGTGCCGATGCCCTGGTAGGAGAACACTTCGGCGAGCAGCCCCTCCTGGACCCGGCCGTCGATGATGTGGACGCGCGGCACGCCACCGCGGGCGGCCCGCACCGCCTGGGCCAGCTTCGACCGCACCCCGGCCGGCGTCTCGCCGGCCGGCTTTTTCAGCAGCAGTTCCGCCTCGTTGACGCTCACCTGCCGGACGACCTCGCCGCCGGACGGGACGCCGGCGTGCGGCCCCAGGTAGATGAGCTTGACCGCCCGCAGGGCCAGCGCCACCTCGGCGGCGACGGCGTCGGAGTTCAGGCGGTACGTGTGCCCTTCCCCGTCGAACCCGAGCGGCGGCACGACCGGGACGATGTCGCGGTCCAGCAGCGATTGCAGGAGCGGCACGTCCACCCGCTCGACCCGGCCGGTGAACTGGTGGTCGACGCCGCCGAGGATGCCGGCCGGGTGGGCGACCAGGGCGTTGCCGGCCGCGGCCCGCAGGTCCACGCCAGCCAGGCCGGCGAAGATGTCGTGGGAGACGCGGTTGGCGGCCGTCAGGGCCAGCTCCAGCGTGGCGGCGTCGGTGACGCCGGTGCCGTCGGCGTTGGACGGCTCGCGGCCGACGGCCCGCGCCAGCCGCTCGATCTGCGCGCCGGCCCCGTGGGCCAGGACGACTCCGATCCGCAGGCTACGGAGGACAGCGATGTCGAGTAGCAGGTTGGCGAAGTTGTCGTCGGCGACCACCGCCCCGTCCAGGGCGATGACGAACACCTTGTCCCGGAAGTGCGGGACGTAGCGGAGGATTTCCCGCAGGTCGGTGAGGCGCTGCATGGCCAGCAGTCCGTAGTCCGTGGTCCGTGGTCCGTGGCGGACGCGACCGACCACCCTTGCCGACAGCCTCACTATATTAGCAAAGCGTTTCGGGCCGGGCGTTCCCGGCCACGGGCTACGGACCACGGGCTACGGACTATGGTCGAAAAAGTCGTCATTATCGGCTCCGGCCCCGCCGGGTGGACGGCCGCCATCTACGCGGCCCGGGCGAACCTCAACCCGGTGGTGTATGAGGGCGACCCCGGCTACGACCGCAATCGCATCCAGGGGACGGCCCCGCTCGGCCAACTCAACCTGACGACCGAGGTCGAGAACTTCCCCGGCTTCCCGGCCGGCGACCTGGGGGCGTACCTGGACAACGCCCTGCCGGAGACGCGGCGGGCGATCATGCCGCCGCACTCGCGGCACGGCGTGAGCGGCCCGGAGTTGATGGAGTTGATGCGGCAGCAGGCCGTCAACTTCGGCACCCGCGTCGTGTCCAAGGACATCGTGAAGGTGGACTTCCGGCGCCACCCGTTCGTGCTGACGGCGGTCAACCGCGGCGGCGACGACCGCGTGCTCGACGGCAGCGAGGAGGCGGTCGAGGCGGCGGCGGTCATCGTCGCGACCGGGGCGCGGGCGAACTACCTCGGCCT
>DASXAN010000229.1:0-4312 GCA_036406755.1 Gemmataceae bacterium | reverse complement strand
GAAAATGCGTACTCCTTCGCCCCGGTCGGGCCGATCAGCTTGACCGTGACCCGCTTGGTCCCCTCGTCGACCCCGGTGAAGACGAACCCCTCCAGCGAACCGCCGGGCCGGATCACGCCCCAGCCGATGCCGTGCTCTTGGAAGTAGGCGTCCATCCGCCGGTTGGCCCGGCGGGCGGCGACGAGCTTGAACGGCAAGAGGAGCAGCAGGTGAATGAACAGCAGGGCGAGCAGCCCGAATTGCAACACCCGCCGGCCGATGCGGAAGTGGTTGACGTACGCCGCTTCGAGCGGCGGGTAGTAGTTCGGGTCGAGGCTGGCCAGCCGGAGGCGGTACGGGTGCGAGCCGCGGTTGGCGATCCGCAGCCACACCGGCTGAATCCCCCGGTGCGCCAGCGGCACGCCGAAGAACCGCTCGCCCTCCCGGTCGTCCGGGACGGCGACCTGGACGGTGAGTTCGTCGTCCGAGCGGACGGCGGCCCGGTCCAGGAACGACCGGGCCTGGTGGTCCGGGTCGTACGGCACGCCGAGCCAGAGTGTTTTCCAGCCGCTTTTCGTAGCCATGACCGGTGCCCGGCGTGTCGCCGCCGTCGAAAAGGAGAAGGGCGGGCGCCCCGGGTGGGGCGCCCGCCGGAAACGTCGGCTATTGCCCGTGTTGGGCCCGGATCACCTCGTCGACCTTCTTCTTGATCGCGTCCAGGTTGAACGACGCCGGGTCCTGCATCGGCGGGTATTCGATGGCCGTCTTGGCCAGTTCGCCCACCTTCTGCTGGACGAAAACGAACCGCCAGAACTCGCGGGCGTAGAAGTCGTTCATGTACCCGCCGCCCATGTCGTTCAGGCTCTGCTGGCCGATCGACGGCGTCCGCTCGAACGGGTCCTGGCGGAGGTTCACGATCGTCGGCATGTCGGTCGTGACCTTCGGCCCGGGCCAGCCCTGCGGCTGCTGGTAGAACTGGTACTTGAAGTCGTCAATGCGGACGGCGCCCAGGTGCGGGCCGCCGAAGTAAAAGAGTTCATGCCGCTTCGACGGCCCCTTGCCCGTGAGCAGGTCCAACTGGTTGTAACCGTCGAGGTGGTTCTTGTAAGTCCGGTCGCCGAGCTTCACGCCCTTGAGCAACTGGTCGGTGATGTCCGGATTGCCGGCGGCGGCGCATAGCGTCGGGAACCAGTCGAGGCCGGAGAAGATGCCGTTCTCGACCGCCCCGGCCTTGATGTGGTTCGGCCAGCGGGCGATGCACGGGACGCGGAAGCCGCCTTCCATGACCGTGCCCTTGGTGGCTTTGAACGGCGTCATGCCGCCGTCCGGCCAGGTGAACACTTCGGCGCCGTTGTCCGTGCTGAAAATGACGATGGTGTTGTCGGCTTCGCCAATGTCGTCGAGGTGCTTCAACAGGGCGCCGATCGAATCATCCATCTGCTGCATGCCGGCTTCTTCGATCCCGTAGTTCGTCTTGTAGTTCATCACCGCCTGATATTTCGGCGACGTGTACGTGAAGACGTGCATGCGGGTCGTGTTGTGCCAGAGGAAGAACGGCTTGCCTTCCTTCTTGGCCTTGTCCATGAACGCGTTGGAATGCTCGACGAGCACTTCGTCGAACGTTTCCATGTCGTACTTCGAGCCGGGCGGGCCTTTTTGCCAACATTGATGGTCGGCAGTCATGTCCTTGAACGGCCGCAACGGCCCTTCGTCGACGATCTTCTGCTTGCCGATCTTGCCCCACCGCGGCATTTCGGTCGGATCGTCCGTGTCGGTCGCCCAGGAATGGACCAACTGCCGCGGGCCGTACGTTTGATAGAACGCCGGGTCGCTCGGGAATGAATACCAGAACGGGTCGGACATCGCATCGAGGTGGTACAGGTAGCCGAAGAACTCGTCGAACCCGTGCAGCGTGGGCAGGTACTTGTTCAAATCCCCGAGGTGGTTCTTGCCGTGCTGACAGGTGAGATAGCCCTGCGCCTTGAGGGCGGTGGCGAGCGTGCACGCCTGGGCCGGCATGCCGACGTCGGCCCCGGCCTGGCCGACGGTCGTCAGGCCGGTGCGGAGGGGGATTTCGCCGGTGATGAAGTTGGCCCGGCCGGCGGTGCAACTGGCTTCGGCATAGTAGTCGGTGAACCGCATCCCCTGGGCCGCGAGCTTGTCCAGGTTCGGTGTCTTGCCGGACATGATGCCCTGGTGGTAGGCGCCGATGTTAAACCAGCCGACGTCGTCGCCCATGATGAAGATGATGTTCGGCTTCTTGCCGTTGCCGGCCGCTTGACCGGCCCCGCCGCCGGAACCCGGCAGGGGGGCGTCGGCCCTGGCCAGCAGCGTGCCGCGGTCGGCGCCGTCGCAGCACGGGGCGCCGTCCGCCGGGGCGGCGGCCCGAGCCGGCGGCGCGGCGCCGGACCGCGCCAGTGCGGGCACGTGGCCGGACGCTGCCAGCCAGCCCCCGACCGCGCCGGCCGCGAGGACGGCCAGCAGTTGGAGGCGATTGGTGTGGGTCATGGTGTCATCCTCGCCCTGAGCGAAACCAGATCGTCCGGCGCCGACATCAGCGCCGGTCAATTCCGCGTTATCCGCCCGCACCCCATGTGCGACACGCCGCCGTCACCGCGCGGGCCCGCCGTCCGCGTCGAACGGGAACACCCGCCGCCAATCCTCCTTCATGCTGATGACTATCCAGCCGCGCTTCACCGCCTCGTCGTACAGTGCCTGGCTGAACGCCCCGATCTTGGTGTCGGGCAGCCCCCGGGCCGGCCCGTAGGCGTACTCGCGGGTGGCGTCGTCGTGCAGGACCAGCATCCCGAGCCGCGCGCCGTCCCCGGCCGTGGTGAATTCCAGCATCTGCTGGTCGCCGGCCGTGTTGCCGAAGGCGGCGGTCGGGCGGCGGCCGAGGAAGAGTGAAATGTCCTCCGCCTTGCCGGCGTAGTTGTTGTTCAGCAGCAGTTTCGGATCGAGAACGATCTCGTTGCCGGTCTTCGTCGGCGTGAACTTCGTCCGGACCGACGTGCCGATGATTTGTTCCGGCGGGATGCCGTAGGCCTTCTCCGCGAACGCGCGGACGAACGGCTGGGTGCCGCCGGTCACGATGTAGGTCTTGTAGCCGTTCGCCCGCAGGAATCGCATGACCTCGAGCATCGGCTGGTAGACGAGGTCGGTGTACGGCCGCCGCCACCGCGGGTGTTTCGCCCTGGCGATCCAGTCCTTCGCCGCCCGGTCGAACTCGTCGGTCGAAACGCCGGTGTGGGTGACGACGACGATCTTCATCAGGTCGTCCAGCGTGAACTTCGCCATCGCCGCCCGGTCGCGGTCGATGACGGCCTTGAACGGCCGGACCTCCTTCCATTCCGGGTGCGTCGCGGACAGTTCGACGAGCCGGTCCAGGGAGAACACCAGCTCCGTGTACATGGGGTGTTCGACCCACATCGTGCCGTCCTCGTCGAACGTGGCGACCCGCTGCTCCGGTGGCACGAATCGCGGGCTCGCCCGGTCGGTGGTCACGCGGACAAACTTGAGGATCGCCTTCTTGGCGCCGCCGTCGTTCCAGGACGGCAGGGGATCAGCCGCGCCCGGCTGGCCAACCGCTACGCCTGGCGACAACAGGGGCGACAGGGTCGCCAGGGCGACCGCCAGTCGGAGGCAGCGGCTCAACATGACTCGTCTCCCCGAATTCGTGGCCTACCGTTCGGTTCGCTTCGCCGTCGTCACGCACCGGAAGCCGAGGTGCGACATGCCGGTGTCCGGCGTGCAGCCCATGCGGGCGCTAGGTCGGTAGTTGAAGCAGTACCCGGCGCAGCAGAGGAACGAGCCGCCGCGGTGCACCCGCTCCGGCGGCCGCTGCCGCGGGTCGAAGCTGTGGTCCGGGCCGTGCGGGTTGGCCGGCAGCTTCTGGCCGGCGGTCAGCACGTAGGCGTTCGGCAGATACCAGTCGCCGCACCACTGCCAGACGTTGCCGGCCATGTCGTACAGGCCGTAGCCGTTCGGCGGGAACGCCTTGACCGGGGAAGTCCGCTCGTACCCGTCCTTGACCGTGTTGCGGTGCGGGAAGTCGCCCTGGAAGACGTTGCACTGCGGGCGGTCGTCGGCGAACGGCTCATCGCCCCAGACGTATTTCTTGCCCTCCAGCCCGCCGCGGGCGGCGAACTCCCACTCGGCCTCCGTCGGCAGCCGCTTGCCGGCCGACTTCGCGTACGCCTCGGCGTCGAACCAGGAGACGTGAACGACCGGATGGTCCTCCCTGCCCTCGATGCTGCTGCCAGGCCCCTCGGGATGTCGCCAGCTCGCTCCCGGAGTCCAGTGCCACCACTGCGAAACATTGCGCAAGTCCTTC
>DASXAN010000228.1:0-2070 GCA_036406755.1 Gemmataceae bacterium | reverse complement strand
CACAGGTACAGGCTGTAACTCATCCGCCCCAGCCATGCCAGCGGCCGCCATTCCAGCGGCCGGCCGAGCCACCCGTCCGGCCGCAGTACCGTGCCGAGCAGCAGCCACGGCAGCAGCACCGATTGCGCCGCCCACGGCAGTGGCACGCCAGCCAGCCGGGCGACCAGGACCGCCGCGCCGGCCGCCGCCGCCGGCCGCACCAGCCAGGCGGGGGCGCGGGCCGCCAACAGGGCCGTCACCGCCCCGAAGAGCAAATCGGGCAGCCGGCAATCCGTTCGGAAATACTGCGGAATGGTGCTCGTCCGCTCGAACAGCCAGGCCCAACGCATGTCGAGCATCCGCCAGCCGAGCAGGGCGAACGCCAGCCCGGCCGCCAGCGGCAGGGCCCGCCGCGGCCCGGCCCACGCCAGCAGCACGGGGAAGAACAGGTAGAAGTGCTCCTCGACGGCCAGCGACCAGAAGTGGGCGGTACACCAGCCGCCGCCCACATAATAGTTCCGCCAAAACAGCAGGCATGACCACAGCTCGCGCCGCGCCACGGCCCCGAGCGCGACCACGACGGCCAAGTACATGAAGGCGGGCGGCAGGATGCGGAACACCCGCCGGACGTAAAACCCGGGCAGGTCGAGCCGGCCTCGGCGGTCGAACTCCGCCAGCAGGCGGTTGCAGATGAGTAGCCCGCTCAGGGCGAAGAAGATCGACACGCCCATCCCGCCGAGCGGCCGGAACGCCGGGTGCGGCGAGGCGAGGGCGTGAAAAACGATCACCATGAGCACGGCCACGCCCCGCCACCCGTCGAGGGTCGGCAAGTGGCCGGTGAGCCGGCGGGTGTCCGTCATCGGCGGTCCCTCACGTCAGGCGGCGCACAGTTGTTCGTAGAAGTCCTCGAACCGCCGCCGCATGGCGTCCCGGCTGTAGCGGTCGCGGACGTGGCGGCGGGCGGCGGCGGCGAGGCGTTCGGCGGCGGCCGTGTTGGTGAGCAAGCCGGCGACGCCGGCCGCCAGCGCCGTCGGGTCGCCGGGTGGCACCAGCACGCCGAACTCCCCGCCGCCGAGCAGATGGCCGTTCGCCCCGACGTCCGTGGCGACGACCGGCCGGCCGGCCGCCATCGCCTCCAGCACGGCGTTCGACATGCCCTCGGCGTGCGACGGCAGGACCGCCACGTCGAGCTCTGCCAGGAACGACGGGATGTCGGCGACGGCCCCGTGCAGCGTCACGCGGCCAGCCAGACCCAGCTCGGCGATCAGTCGCTCCAGTTCCGGCCGCTGTTCGCCGTCGCCGGCGACGTGGAATGTCGCGGCGGAGAAGTGGGCTGCCAGCCGTGCCGCGGCCCGGATGAACACGTCCACTCCCTTGACCGGCCGCAGATTGGCGACGACTCCGATTCGCGGGCCCTTGGCCGCCGGCGATTCGCCGGGGGCTAGCTGATTCGTGAACCGGTCCAGGTCCACGCCGTTCTCCAGTACGACCACCTTGCGGCCCGGCCCGCCCTCGGCGGCCAGCAGCGCCCGCCGGGCCGGCTCGCAGTTGGTCAACGTCACGTCAGACAACCGGCCGACGACCCGGCCGAGCCAGCGGTGAGTCGGAGTGAGCCAGTGGCCAAGGTTGTTGCGGACGCGGACCACCCGCCGCACGCCGGCCAACCGGGCGAGGGGTACGCCGAAGTAGGCCGAGTCGAGGAAGTACACCTGGACCAGGTCGGTGCCGTGGTCGCGCCAGAAGCGGGCGAGCCGCGCCGCGGCGGCGACGGCCGCCGGCTTGTGCAGCGACCGCAGCCCGAGCCGCAGGACCGGGCAGTCGGCCGGTTCGAGGGACCGGCTCTCGGCGTCGGTGCCGTCGAGCAGTGCCAGGGCCGGCTCGACGCGGCGGCGGTCCAGGGCGCGGATCAGGGCCAGCAGTTGCGTCTCGGTGCCGGCGCGGCCGAGGCGGTCGATCAGGAAGCCGACGTGCAGGGGGCGCTCATCTCCCCTCGCCCCCGCTTCGGGGGAGAGGGGGGACAGAACTCACTCATCACGCCGCCCCTCTCACACAGGCGGGCCGGCGCCCTTGGGCCTCGTTGCCCAATTCCTC
>DASXAN010000227.1:0-2777 GCA_036406755.1 Gemmataceae bacterium | reverse complement strand
GGCGATGACGACGTTGCCGGTGAACGTGTTGTTCCCGGTCAGGGTGAGGACGCCGGCCCCGCCCTTGAGGATCTGCCCGCCGCCGGAGATCGTCCCACCCAGGGTCAGGTTCGTGTCGGCGTACGTGACCGAGATGTTGGTCCCGGCCGGGCCGACGGTGACCGGCCGGTTGACCGTCACCGCCGGCGTGTTCGCCGCCGTGAACAGGGTGTTCGGCTGGAAGGTGAACGCCCCGGTCAGGCCGCTGTTCAGGACGACCCCCTGCCCGGCCGCCCCGAGGTTGGCGTCGGCGGTGAACTGGAGGATGCCGCTGTTGACCGTCAGCCCGCCGGTGAACGTGTTGGCCCCGTTGAGGGTCAGCGCCCCGAAGCTCGACTTGACCACGCCGCCGGAGCCGCTGATCGGGCTGTTGACGATCAGGCCGGCGACGGTGTGGAAATAGCCGGTGGCGGACCCGAAGTTCAGCCCGCCCAGGTTGACCATGCCCGGTATGCTGACCGCGTTGGTCCCGCCGTTGGTGCCGGACAGGACCGCCCCGCCGACGACGGTGAGCGTCCCCGGCCCCTCGGCCGAGATGCCGACGCGGTTGGTGGCGGCGACGTTGGTGTCGAGGACCAGGGCGTTGGCCGTCGCCGGCCCGACCAGGCCGGCCAGCCCGGAAGCGTTCGGGGCGGCGCTGGTGCTGGCGTACCGCTGGTTGGCCGTCGGGACGGCGGACGAGCTGAGGAACAGGTTGCCGGCGTACTCGGTCGCCGGGTTCAGCGGCACGATCTGCTGCGACGCCGGGTCCCACCGGACCAGCCCGAGCACCGGGGCGACCGAGGCCGCCCCGGCCGTGTTGGCGGCCGCGTCGGCGTAGGCGTACGGCAGGACGCTCCGGGTAACGGTATCCGGCCCCCCGCCGCCGCCGACCGCCCCGCCCGGGTCGGTCGTGAACTTGACGATCGACTCGCCGTTGCCCGTGCCGCTGCCGAGGTTGGTGGCCGAGAAGACGACCGTGCCGTTGAGCGGCCGGGCCAGGCCGGCGAACGTGACGGTCGTGGTCTGGGCGGCGGCGCTGGCCCCCAGCACGTTCAGCGACCCGGTGCCGCCGACGGTCAGCGTGCCGAACGTCTCGGCCGCGTTCGCCCCGACGTTGCCGAACAGGTTCAGGTTGGCCCGGTTCAGGGCGAGGGTCGGCGGCGTGGCCGTGTTCAGGCGGGTGAGCACGCCGGCCCGGTTGTCCAGCGTCAGGGTGCTGTTGGAGAAGACGCTGAACCCGCTCGCCCCGCCGGCCGTGCCCCCGGGCGAGGACGTGTTGCCGAACGCCGCCGTCGTCACCGTGTTGCCCAGCGGCTGGATGGTCACCGGGCCGGTGAACGTGTTGGCCGCCGTGAACGTGTAGTTCATGGTGCCGTTGGTCGGGTTGAACGTGACGCCGCCGGCCCCGCCGATCGGGGCGTTGAAGTTGGCGATCGGGGACGGGGTGGTGGCGGCAGTGTTCGCCCCGGTGACCACCATCGTGGCGTTCACCGTGATCGTGTTGGCGACGTTGAACGTCCCCGTCGGGGACAGGGCCGTCGGGTCGAACTGGACCGACCCGCCGTTGACGGTGAACGTCCCCGAGCCGAGGGCGGCGTCGGCGGCGATGAGCAGGTTGCCGGCGGTCAGGTTCACCCCGCCGGAGAACGTGTTCGACCCGCCGATGCGGACGAGGCTGCCGGTGTTCAGCGGCCGGGTGCCGGTCTGGTTGATGAGCAGGCCGCTGCTCCCCGTTCCCGTCTCGCCGATGGTCAGCGGGGTGGCCGCCGTGAGCGGGGCCGCGGCCCCGCCGAGTTGCAGCTCCCCGATCCCGGAGCCCAGGATTTGCAACGTCGTGCCGTTGTTCAGGAGGATGCCGGACCCGCTCCCGTTCGCGATCAGCGCCCGCCCGCTGCCCTGCTGCCAGATCGACGGCAAGGCGTTGGTCGAGGAGGTGTCGAACTGCAGCGTGGCCCCGGCCGCCCCGGTCAGGATGAGCGACGGGTTGGACGCCCCCGCGCTGGTGAACACCAGGCTGTTCAGGTCGAACGTGCTGAGGTCGTAGGTGGACGTGTACCCGCCGGCGGCCTGGAGGGTGGAGCTCGGGAAGCCGAGGACGCGGTCGGTGCTGGGCGTCGGCGTCGTGGCCGGCAGCCAGTTGGCCGCGGTGCTCCACGTGGTCGGCGTGCCGGCGAACTTGTTCCAGGTGAAGTCCGGCGTCGGCGGCGTCTGGGCCGGGACGGGCCGGGCGGTCAGCACCGTCAGGAGCGCGGCCAGGGCGAATCCACGCGCGCGGGAGTCGTTCATGACTGGGCCTCCACCCGCCGACCCCGGCCGTGGCCGGCGGCGGGTTCGGGATGTCGGTCGGCCCGCACGCCGGGGAACGCCCGTGCGGGACTGGGGAGTGAGCGGGAATTCTAGGTTGACCGCGTCGGGCGTGCAAGCGGCACCCGCGGCATTTCCGGGCCGGCCGGCAATTTGGGTGGATTCGGCAAGGCCGGAATGACGATGACAATCTGTCGCAAGGAGGCGATGCCCGTGACGATCCCCACGCGGCGACCCACTTCATGGGCACCCCTCGCCCGCCTCGCCCTGGCACCGCTCCTCGCCCTGGCCGGCTGCTCCGGCGTTCAGGTCCGCAAGGCCACCGTCCTCGTCTGCCTCCGCGACCGCGCCGAGCGGCTGGTGGACAGCCACCAGGTCAGCGACTTCACCGCCGAAGTCCTCCGCCGCGACGGCGTGTCCGTGCACCTGGCCCGCCACGACCCCGGGGCCGC
>DASXAN010000226.1:0-2783 GCA_036406755.1 Gemmataceae bacterium | reverse complement strand
GGGGGGGCTTTCCCCTCACCCCCCGGCCCCCTCTCCCACAAGGGGAGAGGGGAGGAAGAATTTCATCCCGCCCCCGCGGCGGGTTTCATACGGGACAATCGATCATGGCGACGAGCGCCCTGCCCACCCTCACCCCTAAAGAACTTACCAGCGACCAGCAAGTGCGGTGGTGCCCCGGCTGCGGCGACTACTCCATCCTCGCCCAGATGAAGAAGGCCATCGCCCCGCTCGGCATCCCCCGGGAAAACCTGGTGTTCATCTCCGGCATCGGCTGCTCCAGCCGGTTCCCCTACTACATGAACACCTACGGGTTCCACACCATCCACGGCCGGGCGCCGACCCTGGCCACCGGCCTGAAAGTCGCCCGCCCGGACCTGCAGGTGTGGGTCATCACCGGCGACGGCGACGGCCTGTCGATCGGCGGCAACCACCTGATCCACGCCATCCGCCGCAACGTGGACCTGAAGATCGTCCTGTTCAACAACGAGATCTACGGGCTGACCAAGGGTCAGTACTCGCCGACCTCCCGCATGGGCACGCGGACCAAGTCCAGCCCGATGGGGTCGCTGGAGCACCCGCTGCGGCCGCTGAGCCTGGCGATCGGGGCCGAGGCCACGTTCGTCGCGCGCACCGTCGACGTGGACATCAACCACCTGACGCAGACGCTGACCCGGGCGGCGGCCCACAAGGGGACGGCGTTCGTCGAGGTGTACCAGAACTGCATCGTCTTCAACGACGGCGTCTTCGAGTACGCCACCGACAAGGCGGTCAAGTCGGACAACCTGTTGTACCTGGAGCACGGCAAGCCGCTGGTGTTCGGCAAGGACCGGTCGAAGGGCATCCGGCTGAACGGCCTGGACCCGGAGGTGGTCAGCCTCGGCGGGGACGTGGCCATGGACGACCTGCTGGTGCACGACGAGCGGGCGGAGGAGCCGAGCCTGGCGTACCTGTTGAGCCGGATGACGCACCCGGACTTCCCGGAGCCGGTGGGCGTGTTCCGGGCGGTGGAGAAGCCGACGTTCGAGGCCCAGGTGGACGACCAGCTCGAGGCGGCCGTCCGGGCCAAGGGCCCCGGCAAGCTCGAGGAGCTGTTCCGCAGCGACGACCTGTGGACCGTGGAGTGAATTCCAAATCCCAAGCACCAAATCCCAAACCGGGAACGTCGATTTGGGATTCGGTGCTTGGGATTTGGAACTTCCGCCGGAGGCGGTCATGATTTGCCCCCGCTGCGGCCACGACAACGTCCCCGGCAACGACGTCTGCGCCAGCTGCCTGCTCGACCTGGCCCCGCTCGACCAGCCGGCCCCGCGGGACCGCGTCCAGTCCGACCTGATGGACCGCCCGGTCCGCGACCTCAGCCCCCGCCCGCCCATCACCCTGCCCGCCTCCGCCCGACTGGCCGACGCCGTCCAGCTCATGCTCGACGAGGGCGTCGGCACCGTGCTGGTCGTCGGCGGCGACGGCAAGCTGGCCGGCATCTTCAGCGAGCGCGATTTGCTGTTGCGCGTCCCGGACGAGGCGGCCCGGTCCGGCGACCGGCCGCTGGCCGAGTTCATGACGCCCAACCCGGAGACGGTCCGCCCGGACGACCCGCTCGCACTGGCCCTGCAGAAGATGGACGTGGGCGGGTACCGGCACCTGCCGGTGGAGGCGGACGGCATGCCCGTCGGGGTCATCTCGGTCCGCGACCTGATGCGGCACATCACGCGGATGTGCCGGGACTGACGTAAAGATCTCCCTCACCCCCCGGCCCCCTCTCCCACAAGGGGAGAGGGGGAGCAAGAATTGAATTCTCTCCCCCTCTCCCCTTGTGGGAGAGGGGGCCGGGGGGTGAGGGGTTGCGTTCACTCCCGTACCACCCGCGCCACCACCCAGTCCGGCAGCCACCGCACCACCCGCATCAGCGCCGCCATCCGCCACGGGAAGTCGTACACCTTCGCCCGCCGCTCGACCGCCCGCACCATCCGCCTCGCCGCGTCCGCCGGCTCCAGCAGGAACGGCATCGGGTGCGGGTTGTCGGCCACCATCGGCGTGCGGACGAACCCGGGGCAGAGCGTCGTCACGGACACGCCCCGGCCGCGGAGCTGGATGCGGAGCGCCTCCAGGTAGACGTTGACGGCCGCCTTGCTGGCGCAGTACGCCCCGGCCCCCGGCAGCCCCTTGTACGCCCCCAGGCTGGACACGGCCGCGATCCGCCCGCTCCGGCGGGCGAGCATGTCCGGCAGCACCGCCTCGACGGCGACGATCACCCCGAACAGGTTCACCCGCAGCAGGGCCAACTGCCCCGGCACGTTCATCGGCTCCAGCACCGCCGGCGTGTTCACCCCGGCGTTGGCGACGAGCACATCGACCGGGCCGAGCTTCTGTCGCAATTCTGCGAACGCGGCCAGGAGGCGGTCGCGGTCGGCCACGTCGGCGGCGGCGACCTCGGCGACGGCGCCGGTCCCGCGGAGTTTGCCGGCGAGTTGGTCGAGCAGGTCGCGGCGGCGGGCGATCAGGCCGAGCCGGCAACCCCGGCGGGCCAGCTCCTCGGCCAACGCCCCGCCGATGCCGCTGGACGCGCCGGTGACGACGGCGACCTGATTAGCGAGCGGCATGGCCGGCCCCGGCGGCGTAACCCGGCGACCCCGGGCGACCCGTACTCCCAAATCCCAAGCACCAAAACCCAAATCCCAAAGGGTGCGTTGGGATTCGGAATTTGGGTTTTAGAATTTCTATCCGCCGACGGGGTGAAGGTGCAACAATCTCAGTAGGCCCGCCCCACCCGCCCCCGCTCCGCGCCC
>DASXAN010000225.1:0-1846 GCA_036406755.1 Gemmataceae bacterium | reverse complement strand
CGACGGACCACGGACGACGGACAACGGACTCTTCGAGAGGTTCACTCGCCGGCGGCCGGCCGGACGGCCTGGACGACCAGCAGCCGCTGCACCGGCCGGGCGTCGTCCGGGTCCACGAAGCAGGCGTGGCCGAGCGTGCCGGCCCGGTCGAACCGCGTGCCGACGATGACGTACTCCCCAGCCGCCAGCGTCACCTCCCACGCCAGCGCCGGGTACCGCTCGCCCGGCGGGGCCGCGTCCTCGCCGCCCAGCGGCGCGGCCCACGGCGACCGGGTGCCGTGCTGCACCAGCGGCAGGAACGCCAGCGTCACGTCGCCGTCCGGCGTCAGCGTCGGCGTGACTTGCAGGGCGTACTGGGCCTGCTCGAATGCCTCGACCGAGGCCGGCTTGCCGTCGGCGACCAGGCGGAACTGGCACAGCGGCCGCGGACCGCCGAGCGGCAGCACGCGCACATTGCCGGCCCGCATCTGAACGTAGTGCGGGGCCGGGTTGGACCGCGGCGACGTGAGCAGGTCGGCGAACCCGTCCGGCCTCATGCCGCCCACCAGGCCGACGCGGAAGCCGTTGTCCTCCAGGGCCGCCTTGTGGTCCGGGGCGACGACCTGCTCGTCGATCGCCGCCCACAGCCCGGCGTTGGCGTACCGGTCGCCGACCGGGACTTCGAGCACCGCCACCCGCAGGCCGACGGCGTCCGGCCCCCGCAGGCCGGCGATCGGCTTGAGGCTCTGCGTCGGGGCGGGCAGTCGCGGCGCGTCGGGCCCGAGGCAGCCGCCCAGGAGCAGCAGCGCCAGCGTGCCCGGCCGCAATCGCGGCGTCGCGCGTCGCATGGAACGGTCCCTCGTGAGGGGCGGAACGATAAGCGCTGGCGCGACAGTGGTCAAGACGTTTAGCGGCGAGCCGGAGGCGAGCTATGCGCTCGCCTCCGGTTCGCCGCTAAACGTCCCCGCTTACGTATAATTCCCGTATGGACCTCGACGCCGTGCTCGACCGACTCGCCAGCGACCCGTCCGCCGCCGTGGACGTGGCCGAGCTGGCCCTGCACCTGGCCCGCGACGAGTATCCAGACCTCGACATCCCCGGCGACCTCGCCCGCCTCGACGCCCTCGCCGACCAGGCCCGCCCGTACCTCGCCGGCGACCTGGAGCAACGGGTCGCCGGGCTGAGCCAGTTCCTCTTCGACGACCTCCGCTTCCGCGGCAACGTCCAGCACTACTACGACCCGGACAACAGCTACCTCAACCGCGTCCTCGACCGCCGCATGGGGCTGCCCATCACCCTGTCGGTGGTGACGATGGCCGTCGCCGGCCGGGCCGGGCTGGCCGTGTTCGGCGTCGGCCTGCCGGGGCACTTCGTCGTCAAGGCGGTGGACGGCGGGCAGGAAGTCATCTTCGACCCGTTCCACGGCGGGCAGCCGCTCTCGCCGTGCGACTGCGAGCTTTTGGTGCAGCAGGTGACCGGCCAGCCGTTCGTGGCGTCGCGGCAGATGCTGGCCCCGCTGCCGGTCGGCCTGCTCGCCCGGCGGATGCTGACCAACCTCAAGGGCGTGTACATGCGGCAGGGGGACTTCTGCCGGGCGGCGCGGACGGTCGGCCGCATCCGCCAGATCGTCCCGGACGACCCGGCCGAGCGGCGGGACCACGGCATCTGCCTGTTGCAGGCCGGCCGGCCGGGGCCGGCGATCGACCTCTTGACCGGCTACCTGGCGCTGGCCCCGGACGGCTCGGACGCGGACAAGGTGGAGCGGCTACTGCGGCGGGCCCGGGTCGAGGTGGCGCGGTGGAACTGACCGGCGGGCCGCCGCCGGGAGGGCGAGGCTCCTGCCGAGCCCCCCGCGCGGCCGGCTCGG
>DASXAN010000224.1:0-6987 GCA_036406755.1 Gemmataceae bacterium | reverse complement strand
TTCGGCGCGGTCGCCTCCGGCTCCCCGCTCAACGGTGTGTTCGACCCACACTACCGGCCGGCCTTGACGCCGGCGGCCAGATGCTCCGGGAACCGGTACTCGATGACTTGCAGGAAGTCGAGCACCTCCGTCAGCGACCGGACGTGGACCGGCTCGCCGGCGGCCCGGCTCGGCGGGGCCAGGTAGGTCAGGTCGTTCCGCAGGCACCAGTCCATGGCCGTCCGCATCGACCGCCGCAAGGTGGCCAGGCACGCGGCCGGGTCCCGCCGCACGTCCCCGCCACGGCCGAGGAAGGCGGCGACGTCCGCCCAGTACCGCGGCTGGTCCGGGTCTCGCCGCCACTGGGCCAGGGCCGGGTGCGTGACCAGCTCGGCCGCCAGCCGGTAGTACTCGTCGTGCGGGCCGGCCGCCTGCGACGGGCCGTTGCCCCGCAGCCGGGACACGACTGCCCGGCCGAGCGGCGTCAGCCGGTACGTGTTCGGCCGGACCTTCTCCATGAACCCCAGTGCCAGCGGGTTCTGGGGCTTTTGCCCCATGATCTCCATCATCACCCGCTTGTGGTCGGGGTGCTTCTGCTCGTACCCGCGGAGGCCGAACCGGGTGCGGTCGCGGCCCCAGGCGGCGACCGTCAGGTCCCACTCCGTAAACTCACTAGCCCCGCCAGTCATGATGTCTTCGGCGGCCAGCAGGATCACCTGGGCGGCCGTCAGTCGAGTTGCAGTTTGAGCCATGAACGACCCCGTCATTGTCCACGGAGTCCGTCCCGGAGGTGGTGATAATTCGGTGTCCTGGGCGCAATTAATTTATGCCCATTTCTCAGCCCGCCGGGTATGCCCCTTACCGCCGAACCTCAGCTCTGGCCGCATCAGCTCCCGATACGGACCGCATAACCGCTACAGCCTGTCCTCAGCTGGCGAATTGCGGTCGGTGCGGGCCTGATTTGTTCAAGGCGGAAAGAACCCGGACTCGCCCTCGTACACCGCCGGCAGCCGGCCCCGGAGCCGGGCGAGGAACGATTGGTAGTCGGCCGTCGTCCAGCTGGACGCCGCCAGCAGCTGACGCGCCTCGGCCCCGGTATCGGCCCCGAACCGACCGCCAGCGTCGTGGAAGTCCTGCACCACCAGAACCTCCGGCCCGAACACGGCCACGCGATCGGCGAACGCGGCCGGGTCATCGAGCGGCAAGAGCGGTGTCAGGCACAGCCCGACCGCTAGCCCGGCGGCCCGCAGCTCGGCCGCCGCCTGCCACCGCCGCTCCAGCGCTGGGGCCTTGGGCTCGAACGCCCGCCAGACGCGGTCCGAGTCGGTCGGGATGGAAATGTTGATCCGGACGCGGCGAAATCGGCGGAGCACGTCGGTGTCGCGGACGACGAGCGGCCCGCGCGTCTGGACGAGCAGCCGCGGCTGGTGCGGGGCGAGGGCTTCGAGGATGCCGCGGGTCATGAACAGCGACCGCTCGGCCGGCAGGTACGGGTCGGTGACGCTGGACAGGTACACCGCCTGCCCGGCGAGCTTCGAGGCCCGGCGGTGGGCCAGTTCGACGGCGTTGCGCTTGGCCTGGAGCCACCGGCCCCAGTCCCCCTTCGGCCGGCGGTTCTGCGGCAGGAACATGGCGTAGCAGTAGACGCAGCCAAAGCTACAACCGACATACGGGTTGCAAGTCCAGTCGAAGCCGCCGCGGCGGATGAAGCCGGTGGCCGGGCTGAAGATCGAGCGGGCGGCGATCAGGTCCATGCGCGGTCGGCCGTGGTGTGGGGAGATGCGGTCATTGTACGGCCCCCGGCTGCGCCGATTCCGCCCCGCCGCCGGTTGCAACCGCCCGGCGTTTTGGTACCCTCTCGGAATCTCTCCCACCGAGGGCCGCACCAGGAGCACACCACCGATGGCCGACAAGGTTCGCGTGGCGATCGTCGGGCTGGGGTTCGGGGCCGAGTTCATCCCGATCTACCAGGCCCACCCGAACGCCGAGATGTACGCCATCTGCCGCCGCAACAAGGGCGAGCTAGACAAGGTCGGCGACCGCTACGGCGTCGCCAAGCGGTACACCAACTTCGACGACCTGATCAAAGACCCGAACGTGGACGCCGTCCACATCAACTCGCCCATTCCCGACCACTCCCCGCAGTCGATCGCCGCGTTGCGGGCCGGCAAGCACGTCGCCTGCACCGTGCCGATGGCCACCGACGTCGAGGGCTGTCGGCAGATCGTCGAGCTACAGCGGCAGACCGGCAAGGTCTTCATGATGATGGAGACGGTCGTCTATAGCCGCGAGTACCTGTTCGCTAGGGAGCTATACGACAAGGGCGAGCTGGGCCGCATCCAGTTCCTCCGCGGCAGCCACCAGCAGGACATGGACGGCTGGCCGGAGTACTGGCCGGGCCTGCCGCCGATGTGGTACGCCACCCACTGCGTCAGCCCGTGCCTCGCCATCCTGTCCCAGCCGGGCAAGCCGGCCCACGCCGAGAGCGTCGTCTGCCACGGGTCCGGCCGCATCCGCGACGACCTCGTCAAGAAGTACAACAGCCCGTTCGCCATCGAAACCGCGACGTTCAAGATCAGAGGCTCCGACGTGGTCGCCGAAGTGACGCGGTCGCTCTTCGACACGGCCCGGCAGTACCGCGAGAGCTTCGACGTGACCGGGTCGAAGAAGTCGTTCGAGTGGCAGCAGGTGGAGAACGAGGACCCGGTGATCCACACGAAGAGTTCGGCCGAGAAGCCGATCCCGGAGCCGGAGATCCCGAAGCGGACGAAGGTGCCGGACTACGCCAGCCGGTTGCCGGAGCCGATCCGCAAGTTCACGATGCCACAGGCGATCCAGGACGCGGAGCACCTGAGCTTCCTGCAAGGCGGCGGCCACGGCGGCAGCCACCCGCACCTGGCGCACAACTTCCTGATGGCGGTGCTGGGCAAGCAGCCGGCGTTCCCGGACGCGCCAACGAGCGCGAACTGGACGATGGTCGGCATCTGCGCCCACGAGTCGGCGATGAAGGGCGGCGAGCGGGTGAAGATCCCTGAGTTTTGACAGCACTGATCAGCGGCGAGCCGGGGGCGAGCAATTGCTCGCCCCCGGCTCGCCGCTCAACGACCAAGAGTGACTTCCATGAAATACGGCTTCAACCTGCTGCTCTGGACCACCCACGTCACGGCCGACCAGTTCCAGCTGTTCGGCAAGCTCAAGGCCGCCGGGTACGACGGCGTCGAGTTGCCGATCTTCGAGGGCGACGAGGCCCACTACAAGACCGTCCGCAAGGCCCTCGACGACCACGGCCTGAAGTGCACCGCCGTCACCGTCGTCGGCCCGGAGGCCAACCCGATTAGTGACGACGCCGCGGTTCGCGAGGCGGCCGTGGAGCGGCTCAAGCGGGTGATCGACCTGCTCGCCGTCTGCGGCGGCGACGTGCTCTGCGGCCCGTACCACTCGCCGCTCGCCGTCTTCTCCGGCACCGGCCCGACCGGCGACGAGAAGACGCGGGCCGCCGACGTACTGCGGCAGGCGGCCGAGCACGCCGCGAAAAACAACGTCACGCTGGCGATCGAGTACCTGAACCGCTTCGAGTGCTACTTCCTGACCACGGCGGCCGACACGCTGGCACTCGTCAAGGCGGTTAGCCACCCGAGCTTCGGGGCCATGTACGACACCTTCCACGCCAACATCGAGGAGAAGCAGGCCGGCCCGGCCATCCGCAGACTGGCCCCGGTCCTGCGGCACGTCCACATCAGCGAGAACGACCGCGGCACGCCCGGCACCGGCCACGTAGCCTGGGCTGAAACGTTCCGCACCCTCAAGCAGGTCGGCTACGACGGCTGGCTGACGGTCGAGTCGTTCGGCCGGGCGCTGCCGGCCCTTGCGGCGGCGACCAAGGTGTGGCGCGACCTGTTCCCTGCGGAGGAGCCATGGCAGAAAGGCATCACGTTCATGAAGGAACAGTGGGCTGTGGCCGACAAATAACAGGTGGCTTGGTCCGGCGGTGTCGGCCGGTGAAGCCGGGTAATCCGGGCAGGATACAATCACCCGCGAGGGTTCGTCTTTCTTCGGCCGGGCGATGACGCTAGAATCCGCCGCGATCCGCGGACCGGACAGGAGACTGTTCATGCGTACGGTGGTGCTGGCGGCGATCGGACTGCTGGTGGCGGCACCGTCGAGTCCCGCCCAGGAGACGCCCACCGGCTGGGCCGCCAAGCTCTTCCGCACCGAGGACGGCAAGCTCCCGTCGGGGTACAACTTCGGCACCGTCGCCAAGGGGGCGATGCTCCACCAACGCTTCCCGATGCACAACATCTACGCCGTGCCGCTGACGGTCACGACGAGCGTCTCCTGCGGCTGCGTCACCGCGACCCCGACCCCCCAGGTTCTCCAGCCACGCGAGCCCGGCACGCTCGACATCACCATGGACACGAACCGGTTCACCGGCCAAAAGACGGTGACCGTGTACGTGACGGTATCCCACCCGCAGTTCTGGTCCACGACGACGCTGACCATCCAGGCGTTCTGCCGCGGCGACGTGGAATTGGCCCCGGCCCAGGCGGTGTTCGGGGCGGTGCCGGTCGGCCAGCCGGCCGCCCGTGACCTCGTCGTCCGCTACCACGGCGTGCAGCCCTGGCAGATCACCGGCATCGCGCCCGGGCAGACGGCCCCGTTCGAGGTCATCTACCAGCCGACGGTCCAGCGGGCCGGGCTGGTCGAGTACCGGGTGCGGCTGACGCTGCGGGCGGACGCCCCGCCCGGGTCGTACAAGGGCGACCTGGACCTGACCACGAACGACCCGAACTACCGGGTCGTTGCGGTGCCGTACGACGTGACGGTGCAGGCCCCACTCTCGGCGTCGCCGGAGGTGGCGAGGCTCGGGGCGGTCAAGGTCGGGGAGGCGAGGTCTGCGCGGATCGTCGTGCGCGGCAGCCAGCCGTTCCGCATCCTCGGCGTGGACGGCCAGGGGGACGGGGTGACGGCCCAGTACCGGCCAGACGCCCTCCAGGTCCACGTGCTGACGATCGCCGTGCAGCCGACGCAGCCCGGCCCGGTGCAGAAGGCGCTGACGATCCGCACCGACCTGGGCGGCGGTGTGGTGACAGCCAAGGTTGAGGCGGTCGCGGCCCCGTAAGACCAGTGAGGAGGGGGGAGTGAGGAGTGAGGAGAAATGGCTTTTTCTCCTCACTCCCCCCTCCTCACTCCTCAGTTCTTTCCGCGGCCGATGGCGTAGTACGTGAACCCGAGCTTCTCCATCTGCCGCGGCTCGTAGATGTTCCGCCCGTCAAAGACGACCCGGTCAGTCATCAGCCGCCGCATGATCTCGAAGTCCGGGTTGCGGAACTCCGGCCACTCGGTGACGATCACCAGCGCGTCCGCCCCCTCCAGGGCCCCGTACGGCCGGTCGCAGTAGCACAGCTTGTCCTCATACTGGTGGCGGACGTTGGCCAGCGCCTCCGGGTCGTGGACGCGGAGGCGGGCGCCGTCGGCGAGCATGGCGTCGATGAACGCCAGGGCCGGGGCCTCGCGGACGTCGTCGGTCCGCGGCTTGAACGCCAGCCCCCAGACGGCCAGCGTCTTGCCGCCGAGGGCGGCCCCGAAGTGGCCGCGGACCTTGCGGACGAGCACCTGCTTCTGGGCCTCGTTGACCCGGTCCACGGCCTCCATGAGCTCCAGTGGCAGCCCGTGCCGCTGGCCGACGTGCATCAGGGCGCGGACGTCCTTGGGAAAACACGAGCCCCCGTAACCCGGCCCCGGGAACAAGAACTGGAACCCGATCCGCTGGTCGTGGCCGATGCCCCGGCGGACGTCGTTGACGTCCGCCCCGACCCGGTCGCACAGGTTCGCCATCTCGTTGATGAACGAGATCTTCGTCGCCAGCATGGCGTTGGCCACGTACTTCGTCATCTCCGCCGACTCCGGCGTCATGACCAGAAACGGCCGCTCCGTCCGCAGGAATGGAGCGTAAAGTTCCTTCATCACTTCCGCCGCCTCCGCACGCCGCACGCCGACCACCACCCGGTCCGGCTTCATGAAGTCGTCCAGCGCCGCCCCCTCCTTGAGAAACTCCGGGTTGCTCACCACTTCGACCCCGGCCGGACACCCGGCCGCCGCCAGCCGCTCGGCCAGGGCCTTGTTCGTCCCGACCGGGACGGTGCTCTTGAGCACGATCAGCTTGCCGGCCGCGGCCTCCGGGTGGGCCTTGAGCGCCGCGGCGATGGCGTCGCCCACGGCCCACACGGCCGACAGGTCCGCCGCCCCTTCCCTCGACTGCGGCGTGCCGACGGCCAGGAACACCACCTTCGCCGGCAACACCGCCGCCGCCAGGTCGGTCGTGAACGCCAGCCGGGCCTCGCGGGTGTTCCGCTGCACCAATTCCAGCAGGCCCGGCTCGTAGATCGGCAGCTTGCCGGCATGTAGGGTGGCGATCTTGCGGGCGTCCTTGTCCACCCCGACCACGTCGTTGCCGCTCTCGGCCAAGCAGGTGGACGTGACCAGTCCGACGTAACCGGTTCCGACGACGGCGACCTTCATGGGCGTTCTCCGGCGGTTGGGAATGTAGGCAGTGCGTGCGGGTGATTGTAGCGACCGGACCGGTCCGGCGGACATGAACCGACCGGCCGCGGGTGCTAGAATCTGGGCACGCGGCGGCAGCCCACCCCGCGCGGAGGGTCGGGATGATCCGTCTGTGGGACATGACGACCGGCTGGGTGCTCCGCCAGTTCCTGGCCGAAACCGGCGGGGCCGCGTGTGCCGCCCTGTCCCCGGACGGGCGGTGGTTGGCCGCCGGGTCGGCCGACGGCTGCATCCGCTTGTGGGAGGCGAACGGCGGCCGGCCGGCCGGCGAACTCTCCGCGCATCCCGGCGGCGTATGCTGCCTGGCGTTCGGCCTGGGCGGGCAGGCGCTGGCCACCGGCGGGCGGGACGCGGCCGCCCGGGTGTGGGACCTGGCCCGGCGCAAGGAGCTGAAGCGGTTCGTCGGCCACGCCGGAGCCGTGACGGCTGTCGCCTTCACACACCGCG
>DASXAN010000223.1:0-8945 GCA_036406755.1 Gemmataceae bacterium | reverse complement strand
TGCCAGCGCAGCCGGGGCTTCGTTCCTCAGCCCCGGCCACCCGGTCAACGGTCGGCGCGCGGCGGCAACCCATGGCGACTTGGTATTCCCCCGGCTCTGCGGGGACGGCGACGCGGACGACGGCGGCGACCGGTCGGCCGGGCACGAGCAGGCCGGGCAGCGGCGTCACCGCCTCCGGTCCGATCGACTCACCGGCGCAGTCGGTAACGCGGGCGGTCAGTTCGGTCCGCCCCGGCCCGTCGGCGGCCTCGGCGTGCCGGCCGCGATTGGTCAGCCGCACCGGCACCAGCACGTCGGTCTGTTGAGCGCTCGCTGTGACGACGGCGGACCGCGGCGAGATTTCCAGGGCATCGAGACGTAGCCGCGGCGGGGCGTCCAAGACGGCGTCGACGATCCGGTCGAACCGCTCGCGCCACGCCGGGCGGTCAAAGGCTCGCGCGCGGCGTCGGCCGTTGAGCAGCAGCTGTTCGGTGAGCGGACGGTCCAGGCCGTCGAGGGCCGCCCGCCAAGCGGCGGCGTAGGCGGTCGCGTCGGCGTAGTTGCGGCGCACGTACTCCCGGCCGGCCCGGCCGAGCGACCGCCAGTGGGCGGGGTCGGCCCAGAGGTCGTCGAGGGCGGCGGCGAACGCCTCGTAGCCGTCCACGGCCACACCGCCGTTGCCGCAGGCGACGTGTCCTTCGAGGACCGGATTGTCGGCCCGGACGATCACCGGCACGCCCTGGGCATGCGCTTCCAGCGTCACCAGCGACAGCGACTCGTGCGGCGAGAGCAGTACCAGCGCGTCGGCACCCGCCATCAGGTCGCGGCGGTCGGATTCGCTGACGAAACCGAGGTCACGCCCCCAGGTTTCATCCGGGATCGGCTCGTCGCCTTCGCCGGCGAATGCGAACGTGAACCGGGCCGGGTGGTCTGCGGCGTAGCGGCGGGCGAACGCGAGCAGCTCCGGCAGGCCCTTCTCGCGGCAGTAGCGGCCACAGTAGAGCACGTACCGCCGGCCGGTGCCGACCCGCTGCCGGCCCCGCGGCGGGTCGCCGGGCGTGTCTGCGTCGAGCAGCGTGCCGATGACGTGGGCGTTCGGGTGGTTCAGACCCAGGACCGCCTCGGCGAACTGTCGCTCCTCCGCGCTGTGATAGAGCACGCCGCCGACTGGCTCGAACGCCGCCCGCAGCGCCGGCAGGCGGGCGAACGGCTCGTCATGGAAGCACGGCAGGAGCAGGACGCGGTCGCGGAACGCGGCGGCTACGTCCCGCGTCAGGCCGAGCAGGTACGGGCCGGCGATGACGGCGTCGAACGGGCCACGCTCGCGGAGGGCGTTGACGAGTCGCGTCGAGCGGACGGAGCAATCGAGGAAGTCGGCCGCGGCGTCGGCGTTGTCCGGGCCGTCGGACAGCCGCAGGGCGTGGGCGGCGGCGGCGTGGCGGTCGGCGTCGGCCGGGTCGGGGCGGAAGCGGTGGACCGGCAGGCCATCGGCGGTCGCGGTGTTCTCGGCGGTGCCGGTGGTGAACACCTCGACGGCGTGGCCGGCGGCGGCCATGCTGTGGGCCAGGGTGCGGAGTGAGGTTTCGGCGCCGCCGGCGAACCCGTCCCCGAACCGGGGGGAGACGACGGCGATGCGATGCTGTTCTCCCCTCCCCCGCAAAGCCGGGAGAGGGGGGACAGAAGAATGCACCGCACCTGCCGCGCCAGGTCACCCGGGTCGTCGGCGGCGAACGTCAGCCCGGCGTCGCCGACCGTCTCCGGCAGCGCCGCCGCCCGGGCCGCCACCACCGGCGTGCCGCAGGCCAGCGCCTCGACCACCGGGATGCAAAACCCCTCGTGGACCGACGGGATCACCAGCGCGTCCGCGTCCCGGTAGGCCTCCCGGAGTTGCGTCTCGTCCACATGGCCGAGGAAGTGGACGCGGTCCGCCACGCCCAGGCGGGCGGCGCACGCGCGGCAGCGGTCCCGCTCCGGGGCATGGGCATCGCCGCCGTCGCCGACGATGACGGCGTGGACGGCCGGCGTCAGGTCGCGCAACCGGGCCAGCGCCGCGACCAGCACCGGCACCCGCTTGTTCGGCGCCAGCCGGCCGACGAACAGCAGCAGCCGGGCGTCCGCCGGCAACCCGAGCCGGGGCCGCAGCGGCTGACCGGGCGGGCCCGGCGAGAACCACGCCGTGTCGACCGGGTAGCCCAGGCCGTGCGTTCGCTCGCCCGGGAAGCCGGTGTCCGCGAGCAGTTCGTCCCGGGCGAAGCGGCTGTGGGCGATGGCCGCGTCGGCGCACCACACCAGGCCGCGGAGGCGGCAGCCGCGCTCCAGGGCGTCGCGGTTGTTGGCGCCGCCGAGTCGGGGCGGGGTGACGCCGTGGTAGTCGAAGACGATCCGCGGCTTGCCCCCGGTCAACAGGGGTAGGAGGTCGAACAGCGGGTCATGCTGGGAGTATTCGACCACGATGAGGTCGCAGGCCGTCAGAAACCGCCAGTGCGGGCCGTGCGGCGCCGGCGGGGCGAACCGGGTCGTGTACGGGCGGAGCGCCGGGTGCAGGCGGCGGTCGGAGGAGACGAACAGGCGGACGTCGGCCCCGCGGTCGAGGAGGGCGGCGACTTTCTCCGCGAGTTGGCGGCCGATCGCGTCGCCGGCCGGCGCGGAGTGGGACAGCAGCGCGACCCGCATGAACGTCCTTCCGTGGACCTGCAGCTCGGGGCGGAATCCGTGTGGGAGAGCATCGTAACAACGGGGCCGAATCGGGGCAATGCCGATCCGCGACACCGCGCAGGTGGCGGCCGCCGCGGCGGTTGCGCGCGGCGGCCGCCGCCCGGCGGTCAGGTGACGACCACCGGCGACGAGTCGAACCCCTGGTTGCCGGCTGCGTCGGTGGCCCGGGCGCGAACGGTGTAGTTGCCGGGCGCGAAGGCGAACGACCAGTTGGCCCAGTTGTCCGTGGTCGTGGCCGGCAGGAACACCTCGTTCGGGCTGTCGAACGCGGTTCCGCTCCAGAAGTCGGTCCCGTTGGAGATGCTAACGTCCACGCCGGACACGCCCGAGGTCGCGTCGGAAGACGTGCCGGTGATGGCGGCGGCCGACGTCGGGCTGATCGGCGCCGACGGGGCCGTGGTGTCGATCGTCAGATTGAAACCCGCGGAGGCCGGGCCGTTGTTCGCGGCGGCGTCGGTGGCGGTCGCGGTGACGATGTGTGTCCCGTCCGCCAGCGGGGTGGTGGGCGTCACCGTCCAGTTGCCGCCGGCGTCCGCCGTGACCGTGCCCAGGGGGGTCGTGCCCGGCCCGCCGGCCGCGATGACCTGCACCGTCGCTCCCGCCTCGGCCGTGCCGACGATCGTCGGGCTGGCGACGTTCGTGATGCCGTCGCCCGGGGTTCCGGAGTCGCTGGCCGGGCTCAGCCCGGTGACGACCGGGGCCGCCGGGGGCGTCGTGTCGATGGTCAGGCTGAACCCGGCGGAGGCGGGGCCGGTGTTCCCGGCGGCGTCGGTGGCGATTGCGGTGACGGTGTACGTCCCGTCGGTCAGCGGCGTGGTGGGCGTCACGGACCAGTTGCCGTTGGTGTCGGCCGTGGGAGTGCCGAGCGTCGTGTTGCCCGAGCTACCGGCCGCGACGACCTGCACCTTCGCCCCGGCCTCCGCCGTGCCGACGACCGTCGGGCTGGCGACGTTCGTGACCCCGTCCCCTTGCGTTCCGGAATCGCTGGCCTGGCTGAGGCCGGTGACGACCGGGGCCGCCGGGGCCGTGGTGTCGAACGTGACAGATACCGGAGCCGACGCCTGATTCGCCTGTCCGGTCGAATTCTGCGCCGAGCCGGCCGCCACGGCGACGGTGACCGTCCCCTGGCCGGTCGGCGTGACGTTGAACGTGTATGTCGTGCCGTTCACGGCCGTGAAGTTCGACACCGTCCCGTTCCCGCTGGTGACCGTCACCCCGCCGGCGGAGAAGCCCGTCACCGCTTGGCTGAACGTGGCGGTGAACGGGATCGGGCTGGTGTTCGTCGGGTTCGGGGCGGTGGTCGTCACGGCGACTGTCGGGGCCGTCGGGGCGTTGATGGTGACCGTCACCGTGGCCGGGTTCGACACGCCCCCGGCCGAGTCTTGGATCGTGTACTTGAACGAGTCCGTCCCGGCCGTCGTGCCGGTGCTCTGATAGGTCACCGTCCCGTCGCCGTTGGGCGTTGCGTGCCCGGCCGTCGGCTGCTGCGTGATGGTGATCGACCCCAGCTGGAGGGCGCCCGTACCGGCCGAGTCGTTGGCGGCCACGTCGATGTCCACCGACGACCCGGCGGTGACGGTCGCCGTGTCGTTGTTGGCCGTCGGCCCCGCCGGGTTGGTCGGCGTGGTCGGGGAGGAGCCGGCCGGCTCGAACCCGATCAGGATCGGCGTCTGGCGGAACGACGCGCCGGCCGTCGTGACCGTGTCGGTGCCCGCTCCGCCGTCGAACGCCGTCAGGTTGCCGAAGGCGGAACTGGCCGCCGTGAGGGTGTCGTTGCCGGCGCCCATCGCCACGGCCACCGGCCCGCGGATGTCGGCCCCGCCGAGGAGTAGCGCGTCGTTCCCGTCGCCCATGTTAATCCACAGGTTGCCGCCGCAGGCGTCGCCGGTGATCCCGAGCACGTCGTCGCCGCCGCCCATGTCGATGACGTACCCGTTGACGACGCCGCCCAGCATCGCCGGGCCGGCCACCCCGTTGACGGTCGTGTTGTCGAGGGGTGTGACGCCCGCCACGTCCCGGCCGACGCTGCCGATGAGGAGCTTGTTGGCCGCCCCGTCTCCGGTGACCCACAACGTTCCGCCGACGACCACTGCGGTGACGTTGCCGCTCGGGACGGTGCGGTCTTCCAGATTCAAGACGACGGGGATGAAGCGGTTCGGCTGACGGCGGCGCGGCTTGGATTGGCGCATGGTGGGTTTCTCACGGGTGCCGGTTCATGGTGACAGAGATCACGCGATGGACGATCCCAGGACCGGCGGTAATGACAGGCGGGCAGGTGCAACAGTCCCGTGGGCGAATTGGCCGGCTGACGCGGGGCCACGGCTGGCCTTACAACCGCGGCAGAGTCCGCAGTTTACCTCGCTTAACTAGCGCAGGTCAAGAATATGCGAATAGAGATGAGAATTGTGTTAGAGCCACATCACTCTGCGTCCCCGCCACAAGTGTCCCGAGTGGCTCGGGCGCACGGCGCCCGGGCCGCTGCGTCGGCCCGGGCGAGCGGCCGGGCTTGTCGCCGCCGTCTTGAGAACCCGGCGGGGACCAGTCCCGCCCGTGCATAACGCACTAGGCGTCCGCCAGGTCCAGGTCCGGCACGCGGTTGAACGCGATCCGCGTCGTGTACTGGTTCTCCAGCCCGTGCATGCCGGCGAAGTACGCCCCGGCCAGGCCGAATCGCCGGCTGACGCGGTCCATCGCCTTGGCCAGCTCGACCTGCTTGCGGTCCGGCTCGAATAGTGACGGCGTGCGGTTGCGTTCGTGGACCAGGTCGCCGAGCACCACACCGATCTTCAGTAGCCTGCCCGGCGGCCGCACCGACCAGAGCGGCGCCACCTCGCGGATGAGCGTCAGCGTGTCCTGGCACTGGTCGATCCGCCGGCGGGCGTGCCAGTGCCGGCCGCCCAGGACGGTCACGGCCAGCGTTACGCTTCCGGCCCAGTAGCGAATGTGCCGTAGCCGGGCGGCCGCCTTGTGGACGAGCCGCATCAGCACTGCCCAAGCCGGGTCCGGGTGCCGCTGGTCCGGCGGCAGCACCCGGGAATGGCCGACCGACCGTGTCCGGGTCGGCGGCTCCGGGACGTCCTCGCCCCGCAGCTTGTGCCACCAGCCGGACCCGAGGAGCCGGCTGCCCCAGATCGCCGACAGCTCGCGGCCCGTCAGCCTGCAGAGCCGGCGGACGTCGGTGACGCCGGCCGCGTGTAGCCGCCGCTCCATCCGCCGGCCGACGCCGGGGAAATCGGTCAGTTGCAGGCCGTAGAGCCGGTCCGGCAGCTCCTCCTGGCGGAGGACGGTCAGCCCGTCCGGCTTCTGCATGTCGGCGGCCACCTTCGCCAACAGGCGGTTGGGCGCGACGCCGACAGAGCAGTTGAGTGTCTCCCCGACCCGGCCGCGGATGGCGTCTTTCACCTGCCGGGCGAGCGACACCGCCCGGGCCGGGTGACGCTCCGACCCCTGGAGCTGGCACACCATCTCGTCCACCGACAGGACGGCCGTCACCGGCAGGCAGGAGTCGATCGCGTCGTGAATGCGCTTGTGCGTCTCGACGTACAGCTTGGGCCGGGCCTCCACCACTTGCAGGCCCGGGCACAGGCGGCGGGCCTCGCGGACCATCGTCCCGGTCTTCACGCCGAACGGCTTGGCCTCGTAGCTGGCGGCGATGCAACAGGTCGTCTCCGCCTTCACGGGGACCACGGCCACCGGCCGGCCGCGCAGCTCCGGCCGCAGCTGCTGCTCGACCGAGGCGAAGTAGGCGTTCATGTCGACGAACAGGTAGTTCAGCAACAGATCACCCTCCGGAGGAACCAGTGCGCCCGGATTATGTACTTTAGTACACTATTGCAGCGCGATTGTGCTCCGGTCGGCCGTGGATCGCAAGGTCGGTTGCGAATTCGGCGAGTCGGAAGTGGGTGTGACGCCTCTAAGGATTGGACAGCTGAACGATTTGGTCAGATTCTGCTTGACGATTCGCACCGGCTCCCGCAGTGTAAACCCTAAGCTCGCCGGCCGATGTCACTTCCACACCCAGGCTCGTTTGACCTTCCGTCCCGCGGTGACGGTGCCGCCCACGAATCGATGAATCCGCAGCAGGCCGACAGGGGAGAGTGGTGAATGAGTAGCGTGAGTCAGGAGCCGGCGGGACGCCCGCGGGCCGCCGCACTCCCCCGCCTGGAGAGGCCGATCGCGGTCGCCGGCGGGCGGATCGACTGGCCGTACGCCGTCAGCTTCGCCCTGTACCACGCCGTCGCGCTCCTCGCCTGCCTGCCGTGGCTGTTCTCGTGGACCGGGTTGGCCGTCTGCCTGGCCGGGACGTATGTCTTCGGCACGCTCGGCATCAACCTGTGTTACCACCGCCTGCTGACGCACCGCTCCTTCACCTGCCCGAAGTGGCTGGAGTATTTTTTCGCCATCCTTGGCGTCTGCTGCCTGCAGGACACGCCGGCCCGGTGGGTGGCCGTTCACCGCAAGCACCACCAGCACTCCGACGAGCCGGACGACCCGCACAGCCCGCTGGTCACGTTCTTCTGGGCGCACATGGAGTGGTTGCTGGTCGAGAGCCGGGACCTGTCCCGCATGGACCTGTACGAGCACTACGCCAAGGACATCCTCCGCGACCGGTTCTACTTCCGGCTGGAGCGGAAGCTCCTGTGGGTGTGGGTGAACCTCGCCCAGTGGGCGGCGTTTTACCTGGCCGGGTTCGCGATCGGCTGGGCGACGACCGGCGAACTGTTCGGCGGCGTGCAGTTCGGCCTGAGCTTGTTGGTGTGGGGCGTGTTCGTGCGGACGGTACTCGTCTGGCACATCACCTGGTCGGTCAACTCGGTGACGCACCTGTGGGGCTACCGCAACTACGACACGGACGAGAATAGCACGAATAACGTCTTCGTCGGCCTGTGGTCCAACGGCGAGGGCTGGCACAACAACCACCACGCCCAGCCGCGGGCGGCCGCCCACGGCCACAAGTGGTGGGAGTTCGACGTTACCTACCTGACGATTCGGCTGCTCGCCCTGGTGGGGCTGGCCCGGAACGTCGTGGCGTTCAAGCCGACCATGCCGGGGCGTGTCGTCACGAACAACCAACCTGTAGAATGATGGGTGGGCGATAGGTCTCGTGGGCCCCATAGGTCCCATATGACCCATCGTCCGATCACCAGGAGGTTGTACCAATGACGCCGCTGGAATCACTGGTCGCCTGTGGCACCAAACTCTGGCTCGACTCGGTGGACCCGGACGCGGTCGACAAGAACCTGGCCTGGGGCGCGACCGGGGCCACGTCTAACCCGATCATCATCGCCGACCTGATGGAAACCGGTCGGTTCGACGGTGACATGAAGCGGTTCATCCGGGAAACCGAAGACGACGAGGCCCTCGCCTGGAAGATGACCGACCTGCTCGTCCGCAAGGCGCAGGAGAAATTCCTGCCGGCCTGGGAGAAATCAAAGGGCGACACCGGCTACGTCAGCTTCGAGCTCGACCCGCTGCTGGAAGACCCGGACCGCAAGGTCCCGGTGGCCGAGCGGACGCGGCGGTACGTCGAGCTGGGCAAGCAGTGGAGCGCCGGGCACCGCAACCGGATGATCAAGGTGCCCGCCACCGACGGCGGGCTGGCGGCACTGGAAGAGTTGGCCGCGGCCGGGGTGACGCTGAACGTCACGCTCATCTTCTCGGAGCGGCAGTATCACATCGCCCGGGACGCCATCTGGCGCGGGGCCCAGCGGCGGAAGTCGCTGGACACCTTCAAGTCGGTCTACAGCATCTTCGTCAGCCGCCTGGACGTGTACACGGAGAAGCAGGTCCCGTCGCTGTCGCCGGCCGCGCAGGGGCAGGTGGGCATCGTCAACGCCAAACGGATCTGGCGGCTCAACCAACAGTTCTGGGCCGACAAGAAGCTGCCGATCCATCAGGAGATGATCTTCGCCAGCACCGGCACGAAGAAGCCGGAGGACCCGCCGTGGAAGTACGTCGAGGCGTTCGCCGGCTCGGACATCGAGACGAACCCGCCGGCGACGAACGCGGCGGTGCAGAAGAGTGGGCGGACGATCACACGGCACGTGGACGAGCTGCCGCCGAAGGAGGTGCTGGCGGAGATCGATGCGAAGGTGAGCATGCAGCACCTGGAGGAGACGCTGATGCGGGAGGGCGTGAAGAAGTTCGCCGACCCGCAGAAGGAACTGCTCAAGCGGATCGCGCAGAAGCGCGAGGAACTCCGCGCAGCGGTGAAATGACCCCCGGTTAGCCGCGACGCGGAGGCTTTGCGG
>DASXAN010000222.1:0-1971 GCA_036406755.1 Gemmataceae bacterium | reverse complement strand
CTACGCGTTCCAGGCGACCGGCTTTTCCCGGGTCCGCCGGAACGCGGACGCCCTGGCCGCCTGGGACAAGGCGCTGGCCCTCGACAAGGACCTGGCCCTCAGCCCCGTCCGCGGGCAGCTGCGGCTGGGCCGGCTGATCACCACGGCCCGCCTGGGGCAGCACGCCCAGGCGGTGGCCGAGGCCGAGGCCGAAGTGAAGGGGGCGTCGTTCTTCCTGGGCGCCAGCACGCACTACAACGCCGCCTGTGTTTACGCCGGGGCGGTCGAAGGCGCCGCCGGTGACGCCGCCCTGGCCGAGCGGTACGCGGCCCGGGCCGTCCAGCTGTTGCGACAGGCGGTCGCCAAGGGCTACCGGGCGGCGGCCGAGATGCGGACCGACCGCGACCTCGACCCGCTCCGCCGCCGCAACGACTTCGCCGCCCTGCTCTGGGACATGGCCGAACTGCCGGCCAGGTGACGCCGGTCACATATCCCCGCCGCCCGGCGGGCCCTTGCCCGTCCCCGGCACCGCGGCGGCCGTCTCCGGGGCGAAGCCCCGCCGCAGCGTGTTCTCCGTGATCGTCCGCGGCACCACGAATTGCAGCAGGTAGTCCGGCCCGCCGGCCTTCGTGCCGATGCCGCTCATCTTGAATCCGCCGAACGGCTGCCGCCACACCATCGCCCCGGTGCACTTGCGGTTGATGTACAGGTTGCCCACCCGGAACCGCCGCTTCGCCTCCGCGATGTGTGCCGGACTCCGACTGTACACCGCCCCCGTTAGCGCGTACTTCACGCCCGTCGCCACCTTCAGCGCCTCGTCCAGGTCCTTCACCTTGATGACCGACAGCACCGGGCCGAAGATCTCCTCCTGCGCGATCGTTGCGTTCGGTGAGACGTCGGCGAAGACGTGCGGCGCCACGAACGTGCCCTTGCCGGCCAGGTCCCCGGCCTCGCCGGCGTAGGCGAGCCGGGCCTCCTTCTTACCCTTCTCGATGAACTCGAGGATGCGCTTCCGCGAGTCTTCGTCGATCACCGGGCCGACGGCACAACCCGGGTCGTCGGCCGGCGCCACCTTGAGGCTCCGCGTCGCCTCCACCAGCCGGGCCAGGAACTGGTCGTACACCGACTCGACCACCACCGCCCGCGAGCAGGCCGAGCACTTCTGCCCGCTGTACCCAAACGCCCCCTCGGCCACGCCCTTCACCGCCTCGTCCAGGTCGGCGTCGGCGTCCACGATCGTCGCGTTCTTACCGCCCATCTCGGCGATCACCCGCTTGACGTGGTCCTGGCCCGGCGGCGTCTTGCCGGCCTCGGCATTGATCTGCAACCCGACGGCCATCGACCCGGTGAACGCCACCACGGCCGTGTCCGGGTCGTTCACCAGCGTCGGCCCGATCTCCTCGCCGATGCCCGGCAGGTAGTTGACCACACCCGGCGGCAGGCCGACCTCGTCGAACACCTCCATCAGCTTGGCCGCCAGGACCGACGACTGCTCCGACGGCTTCATGACGGCCGGGCACCCGGTCACGACTGCGGCCGCCGTCATCCCGCCGATGATCGCCAGCGGGAAGTTCCACGGGGCGATGACGACCGCCACTCCCCGCGGCTCGTACACATACTCGTTCTGCTCGCCGGGCAGGTTCGTCTCCTTCGGGACAAAGAGCCGCAGTGCCTCCCGGCCGTAATATTCGAGGAAGTCGATCGCCTCGCCGACCTCGACGTCCGCCTCCCGCCAGGATTTCGCCGATTCAACGCACGCCCAGGCGGCGAACTCGAAGTGCCGCTTGCGGATGACGGCGGCGGCCTCGAACAGGTACTCGGCCCGCCGCCGCGGGTCGGTGTCCCGCCACGTCTCGAACGCCTTGGCCGCCGCCGCGATCGCCTGCTTCGCGTGCTCCGGCGTCGCCTTGGCGATGCGGCCGATCACCTCGCTGGTCCGCGACGGGTTGACGGAGTCAAATGTCGCCGGCGTCGTCACCTTTTTGCCGCCGA